>NZ_JAKZJH010000029.1:0-610 GCF_031142795.1 Streptococcus sp. IsoGale021 | reverse complement strand
AAAAGCTTAATAGGTCCCGTAGTGTAGCGGTTATCACGTCGCCCTGTCACGGCGAAGATCGCGGGTTCGATTCCCGTCGGGACCGTTTTAATGTATAGAGATACATTAGAGAGACTCGTTAGCTCAGTTGGTAGAGCATTTGACTTTTAATCAAAGGGTCACTGGTTCGAGCCCAGTACGGGTCATAGTCACAGGCGGGTGTGGCGGAATTGGCAGACGCACCAGATTTAGGATCTGGCGCTTAACGGCGTGGGGGTTCAAGTCCCTTCACCCGCATAGGAGATAAGCCGGCTTAGCTCAGTTGGTAGAGCATCTGATTTGTAATCAGAGGGTCGCGTGTTCAAGTCATGTAGCCGGCATTAAAGGAAAGAAGCGAATGCGAACGTAGTTCAGTGGTAGAACATCACCTTGCCAAGGTGGGGGTCGCGGGTTCGAACCCCGTCGTTCGCTTGAGGAAGCCGGGGTGGCGGAACTGGCAGACGCACAGGACTTAAAATCCTGCGATTGGAAACAATCGTACCGGTTCGATTCCGGTCCTCGGCATAGGAAAGAGCACCCTTAGCTCAACTGGATAGAGTACCTGACTACGAATCAGGCGGTTAGAGGTTCG
>NZ_JAKZJH010000028.1:0-623 GCF_031142795.1 Streptococcus sp. IsoGale021 | reverse complement strand
GCTGTATCCATCACATCAAGCCAATATCAAGCATTTATCAATAAATACGCTGAGACAAATTGTCGTGATAATGTCAGCCGCCTAAATGCAGAGATACGAAGTGTCCTTATTTTTGCTAGGCAAGATAAACTCAGTATAGATTTATTCACAGAAGGAGTTGTGCTATCTGGCAGAGAATCACCAAAGTCTAAGAATGAAAGATATATCCATAGCTTAGAAGATTATAAAAAACTTTGTCAGTATCTAGAATATCTCCTCGATTATCAAGAATCCGTCATTCCATATCTCTTATATATCCAACTGAAAACAGGTATGCGGTTTGGAGAAGTTCTTGGCTTAACTTGGGATTGTATCAATATTGAAAATAAGACCGTTAAAACATATAGACGCTATGATCGCACAAGAAAACGCTGGACAAAAGCTAAAACAGAAACTTCTATCCGTGACGTTCCGATTGATGATACTACAGTCTCTATTTTACAAAAGCTAAAGGCTGAACAAAGGTATGTTTTAAGAAGCCATCAAGTTTCTAATCCAGACAAATGTTTATTCTTCGATAAACAATCTGGACTACCTACAAATTCAGCAGTCAATAAACAATTAAAGAAGATACTATCTGAATT
>NZ_JAKZJH010000027.1:0-627 GCF_031142795.1 Streptococcus sp. IsoGale021 | reverse complement strand
AGTTGAACCTGCCAACATTGTCTTACCATTGACATCTTCACCTTTGGCATTTGTACCTTTCTTAGTCGGTTCTGCCTTCACTTCCTTGTAGACATAAGTAACTTCGGTTACACCTTTGGTAACTTTACCTTTTTCATTACCTTTTGTCTTTTCAGGAACGAGGTTGTACACTTTATCACCAGACTTGATTGCTGTCGTCTTGTGGTCTGTCGTATCGTAGTTTTCACCAACCTTAGAATGAGAAGTATCTGTTACATCTTCTTTGATCTTCTTACCAGATTCATCTACATAGTGAACCACAACATCACCATAATCTTGAGGTGAGTCTACTGTTACCGTATTAGAATCACGTTCAACATTGTTGATAATTTCAGTAAAGGTATTCTTCACAGTACCATAGTCAAGTTGTTTCACTTGCATGTAACCTGTAGCTTGGAATTCACTATTATCTGAAATCTTGCTCAAGAAGTCACTAGAGAATGAATACACAACTGTTCTTGACTTGTGATCAATCGTTTGGCTGACATATTGCGTCAAGTCAGTACCTTTAGCTAATCTTGTACCGTCTTTCAAGAGAAGATCTGTCTTCGCAAACCATTTGTGAACACCGTTGTATTCTACTAATGG
>NZ_JAKZJH010000026.1:0-727 GCF_031142795.1 Streptococcus sp. IsoGale021 | reverse complement strand
ATCTATTACTCCTTCAAATATGACGAGTTCAGGTTTACGACATAGTTATTGTAGTTCTCTCTTAGCTATGGGAATTGATATTTGGGCTGTTTCAAAACTAATGGGTCACAAAGACATAACAGAAATTACAGAAACTTATGGTCACCTAGTCAAAGAAAAAGCCGAGGAAGAAAATAATAAAGTTAGAAACCTTTTATTTCGATTAAATGAAAAGATATAAAGTTGACCAAAAGTTGACCAAAAACAAAAGAAACGCTGATAAATCAACGTTTCTCAAACTTAAGCTATACCGGCGGCCGGGGTCGAACCGGCACGTCCTTGCGGACACTGGATTTTGAGTCCAGCGCGTCTGCCAATTCCGCCACGCCGGCAAAGTTAAACTGGGGTAGCTGGATTCGAACCAACGCATGAGGGAGTCAAAGTCCCTTGCCTTACCGCTTGGCTATACCCCAATAATATAAAATAGGCGAGTGATGGGGATCGAACCCACGCATGCCAGAGCCACAATCTGGTGTGTTAACCACTTCACCACACCCGCCATATTCACAATAAACACGGGCAGTAGGAATTGAACCCACACTGAAGGTTTTGGAGACCTTAGTTCTACCTTTAAACTATGCCCGTAAAGGTATGGAAGGGGAGGGATTCGAACCCCCGAACCCGAAGGAGCGGATTTACAGTCCGCCGCGTTTAGCCTCTTCGCTACCCTTCCTGATATTAAACTAAT
>NZ_JAKZJH010000025.1:0-747 GCF_031142795.1 Streptococcus sp. IsoGale021 | reverse complement strand
CAACTGGCAGAAACTGCCAGAAATTATGAGCTGGGATGAGTATAGCTTCAAGAAAGGGAAGATGAGCTTTATCGCTCAGGATTTTAATACCAATGAGGTCCTAGCCATCCTGGACGGCAGAACCCAAGCGGTCATTCGAAATCATTTTCTACGCTATCCTAGACAGGTTCGTATGAGGGTCAAAGTGATGACCATGGACATGTTCAGTCCTTACTATCAGCTGGCCAAGCAGCTTTTCCCGCATGCCCAAATCGTTCTCGATCGTTTCCACATTATCCAGCACCTCAGCCGAGCTATGAACCGTGTCCGCATCCAAATCATGAACCAATTCGACCGAAAATCTCAGGAATACCGAGCCCTCAAACGCTATTGGAAACTCCTCCAGCAGGACAGCCGCAAGCTTAGCCATAAGCGTTTTTACAGACCAGCTTTTCGGGCGCATTTAACCAATCAGGAGATTCTCCATCAGCTACTCAGCTATTCGGACCAACTTCGACAACACTATGAGCTTTATCAGCTTCTGCTCTTTCACTTTCAGGAAAAGCAAACTAATCATTTCTTTGACCTAATGGAGGAGAATCTTTCAGCTGTTCACCCGATTTTTCAAACCGTCTGTCGGACTTTCCTGAAGGACAGAGACAAGATTACCAACGCCTTGGAACTACCCTACTCCAACGCCAAGCTGGAAGCGACTAACAATCTCATCAAGGTCATTAAGCGAAACGCTTTTGGATTCAGGAACTTTGA
>NZ_JAKZJH010000024.1:0-962 GCF_031142795.1 Streptococcus sp. IsoGale021 | reverse complement strand
ACCCGTGGTGCTAGTTAAACTCAAAACACCATAAAAAGCCCATTTGGACTATACTGTAAGTGACGAAACAAACAGGAGGTTGTCCCAATGAGCCACTTACAGTATACCGCTAAATCCCATCATTTACAATGGAATATGAAGCCATTATCCAAAATTTGTCATCAGCTTTATCGGGATTATTGCCCCGATTCATTGAAGCATCGCCGGAATGTCAGCTTGTCAAAAGTTTCGGATGAATCTCTATTAGTCCTACTGTTATTGCAAGCTGGACTAAGAATCAAATCGCAACGTCATTTTCACCGAATCTGTCAACTATTTCCCTGTGGTCGACTGCTTGAAAGAAGTCGCTTTAATCGTCGCTCAAGACAGTTGATTTGGTTGCTACAACTCATTCGACAAGCGATGAATGACCAAGTGTCCTCTAATAATATTGTTATCATGGACAGTTTCCCTCTACCACTTTGTCAGTCTGTTCGCAACCATAGAGCAAGTATTTTCGAAGGAGTGGCAGACATTGGCTACAATGCGTCAAAACACCAGTGGTTTTACGGTTTCAAAGTTCACATGCTCGTTACCTTATCTGGCTATATTCTGAATTATATTGTCACCTCAGCTTCTGTTCATGATATCAAAGCGGTGGAGGATTTATTGGAAGACTGCCAACAATCTGTGATTTTAGCAGATTTAGGTTATCTCAGCCAGGCTCTTAAAGATCGGTTGAAACAGAGAGGGTATCATTTATGGACGCCCTTGCGTCAGAATATGGGAAGCGCGAGCCAGCATAACAATGGGAGATTACTGGCTATGAGGCGAACCATTGAAACTCGCTTTTCTGAGTTATGTGCTCTCTTTGATATGGAACACATCTTCGCCAGAGGAGTAGCTGGACTACAACTGAGGATTGAACAAATCCTATTGGCTTATAATTTGAGCTATTTTGAACTTAACTAGCACCACGGGTA
>NZ_JAKZJH010000023.1:0-988 GCF_031142795.1 Streptococcus sp. IsoGale021 | reverse complement strand
CCCAATTTGTAAAATTAAGCTAGACAGAAAAAGCCATCTATGTTAGGCTCAGATAAACACCACATTTGTCTGAAAGGAACTAACATAAATGACCTATACTCATCTTACCACAAACGAGCTTGTAATGATAGAGGCTTACTATCAAGAAAACATAAAAGTTTCAGATATTGTGACTTCACTTGGCAGATCAAAACAGACAATCTACACTGTCATCAACTATCTGAAAGAGGGGCACTCTGCATATGATTACTACAACCGTTATAAAGTCAATAAGAAACGTTGGGGCAGGAATAAAACAAGTCTGACGCAATCAGAAAAAGATTTTATCCAGACTCATTTAGAAGAAAATTGGAGCCTTGATGTCATTAAAGGAACTTATCCAGATAGGGTTTCTTGTTCTATGAGAACCCTCTATCGACTAGCAGACCGTGGTATTTTAAAGAAAGAAGATCTCCCTTGGAAAGGCAAAAGAAAACCAAATGGTCATAGCGAAAAACGAGGAAAACAAGCGTTTCGCAGAGATTTACGTGAGAGAGCAGACAGTTATCCTAATTTTAAGACGGAATTCGGTCATCTAGAAGGGGATACAATTGTGGGAGAAAAACACAAAAGTGCAGTCATTACCTTAGTAGAACGCTGCTCAAAAGCCATCATCACACTGAAAACCAATGGACGGAAAGCAAGTGATATTGAGACTTCCATCAATCAATGGTTATCTCAAGTCCCCAGCCATCTCTTTAAGTCGATCACTTTTGATTGTGGGAAAGAATTTTCTAATTGGAAATCTATTTCGAATGCACATGACATTGATATTTTCTTTGCGGAACCAGGATGTCCTGGGCAACGAGGCCTCAATGAACATTCTAATGGCTTATTAAGACGAAATGGACTACCGAAACAAATGGATTTTACAAATATTCCTCAAAATTATTTATCAGCTATAGCTGATAAAAGAAATAGAATTCCTAGGAAGTCTTTGAATTATCAA
>NZ_JAKZJH010000022.1:0-1059 GCF_031142795.1 Streptococcus sp. IsoGale021 | reverse complement strand
TGATAAATTGTAAAATATAGTGCAACAAAAAAACTCATAGCGTTTCATTGGTGTAAACTGTAAGTAACCACACAAACAGAACCCGAGGAAAAACTATGAGCTACTCCCATCTTACCATAACCGACCGAATAAAGATAGAAACCTACTTAGAATTAGGTTTGGAACCTTGCCAAATTGCAACTAAACTTGGCGTCCATAAGTCTACCATTTCAAGAGAGTTAAGACGATGCCGAAATGGTTATTCCGCTACCTTAGCACAGGAACAGTACGACCGCAGGGCTAAGCAAAAAGGTCGGAAGTCTCGTTTGACACCAAAGTTGAAAAAGGAAATTGAAGACGGTTTAAAAACCTCCTGGTCGCCTGAACAGATTTGTGGCCGCTATCAGCTTGAACAAAAGCCAATGGTAACTTTTAAAACTATCTATAACTGGCTCTATGCTGGTTTGATTGATCTGGATTTAAGCATCCTTCGTCGTAAAGGAAAAACTCGACAACCCAAAGAAACACGTGGGACATTTAGGATTGGTACGTCGATTGCCAAACGTCCTAAAGAGGTCAGGAATCGTGAGACCTTTGGTCACTGGGAGCTCGATACTGTGGTGTCTTCCAGAGGCAAAAGCAAGGGCTGTTTAGCGACCTTTCTGGAGCGAAAAACGCGCTTTTACTTAGCTTTCAAGATACCAGACAGAACAGCCAAATCCATGTTTTCAGCCATCGAACAACTTTGTAAGCTATTTCCAAAAGAGGCTCTTAAAACCTTCACTTCAGACAGGGGAAAAGAGTTTGCCTGCTATCCTCTGGTAGAGAATTTAGGAATTTCCTTTTTCTTTGCGGACGCCTATTCATCCTGGCAGAGAGGAAGCAATGAAAACGCCAATGGCTTACTAAGAGAATATTTTCCAAAGAAAACAGATTTAGCCGCTATCTCTGATGAGGCTTTGAACAAGGCCTTATATGATATCAATCACCGACCACGAAAATGTTTAGCTTACAGAACTGCTTGTGAAGCTCTAGTGGATGAGTACGAGTAAACGTTGCACTTTTTATTGCAATTTATCT
>NZ_JAKZJH010000021.1:0-1586 GCF_031142795.1 Streptococcus sp. IsoGale021 | reverse complement strand
GAGCCTGTTTAAAAGAGCCTGGGACAATAATGTCTCGATTCTATCAAAAAAAAGCAACGGTTTTACCGTTGCTTTTTGCATAGTTGCGATAGTCTTGGTAAAATAGAATTGCTTAATAAACCATTTAGAAAGGCTATCTCATGCACATTCACTATAACACAAATCAGACAACTTTGCCACTAGAACTTGCTTGTGTCTTGCCCCAAGGCCGCATCGTCTTCACTATCGAAAAGGTCGTCAATGCACTAGAAGCCGGTCAGTTTCAGTCTTTCTACATGATTTTGGTCGCCCTTCCTATCACCCAAAGTTACTTCTGTCTGCCCTCCTCTTTGCTTATTCCCAAGGAAGTTTCTCTGGCCGTAAGATTGAAAAGATGATGGCAGAAAATCTAGCCATGCAGTACTTGACAGGGCAGTTGGTTGTCAGCTACCGGACCATCAACCGTTTCCGTGTAGCTGCCGGGATGGAAAATCTGCTGCGAGAACTCTTTATCGAGCTCAATCTTCAGTTGAAAATGGAAAAGTTGGTAACACTTGATGGTCTCTACATTGATGGCACTAAGATTGAGGCCAACACCAATAAGTATAGTTTCGTTTGGAAGAAAGCGACAGAGAAATTCTCCGCTAAACTTCAAGAACAGATGCAGGTCTATTTCCAAGAAGAAATCACCCCTCTTATCCATCAAGCCATTGAACTGGATACACAAGAGTCCATCTCCTCAGAACAGTTGACTGAGTTCGCTCAACTTCTTGAAGAAGAATTGGCTGGACTGAGCCAAGATATTGAGGAAACACCAGTTAAAGGTAAGGACGAGCGTAAGACCAAACGCCGCAAGCTCAAGAAAGTCCTGCGTAAAGTCAAGGATGATTTTTCAGTGCGGGCCGAAAAATACGAGATTTATCAAGAGACCTTCCAAGGTCGAAAGAGTTTTTCTAAGACGGATCATGATGCGACTTTCATGAGAATGAAAGAAGATCCTATGAGAAATGGACAACTCAAACCTGGCTACAACCTACAAATCGCCACTGAAAATCAGTTCGTCCTTCACTATGACATTTATCCAAATCCAACAGATACCAGAACGCTCTTGCCTTTTTTAGAAACGAATCCACATGAGTTAAAAACGGTTGTCGCCGATACGGGCTATGGTAGCGAGGAGAATCTTCTCACCTTGGATAGGATGGGCGTTGACCACTTGATTAAATATGGTCTTTTTGACAAGGAACAGAAGAAAAAACACAAAGAATCTAATAGGAATTTGGCTAACTGGACTTACGATGGAACAGCTGATTCCTACACCCATCCAAAGGGTTGGGTATACCAGTTTGACCATCTCAAACACAGCCATACCACGATAGGTTTCAAGCAGGAAATCAGGGTTTATAAGGCAGAACAACCTGACTTGGCTCCGCAAAAGGGACTTTATGTCAATGAGCGATATCAAGTCTTAAAACGAAAGGAAAGCCAAGTGCTTTTATCTGACGAAGGCAGTCACATCTTTGCCCAACGTAAAGTTGATGTGGAACCTGTCTTTGGTCAGATAAAGGCTTGTTTGGGGTACAAACGATGTAATCTCAGAGGCAGAC
>NZ_JAKZJH010000020.1:0-4111 GCF_031142795.1 Streptococcus sp. IsoGale021 | reverse complement strand
GGGTGAGTCTCCAAAGTATTTTTGAATAAACTTTCCACGCAAGCGATGCTTGTTTTGTGTAGATTCCATTTTATTGAGTGGGATGATTTTTAAATGGTACCATTTTTCCCACAATTGAAAGAGACTGATGTTTTTATCAATGACCTTTCCTTGATGTAATTTAATTTCTTGGGTCAAACCTTCAATTTCAGCTTCTTTTTTGGTTTTAAATCCTGATTTTGATGTAATATAGTTTCCTTTTTTGTCAGTGATACGATAAGACCACTTCCCTTTTTTTCCTCCGCGTTGCGTAATGTATAGTGACATGATTACCTCTTTTCTAAGAAATCGATAACCAAGGTTTTATCTTGGTTATCTTATCATAATTCAAAAATTTTTGCAAAATGATCCTCGAAAAATTCTTTGGTTTTGCTTGCTAGAAAGTAATAGCGTCCGCCTTGACTATCTGGGTATTTCACAAATCCATTGCTATTTTTATAAATGTCAATTTGCTTACGAATTTCAGGCTTATAAAGCACGTTTTCGAGCAGCCATGGACGAGAGACGGAAAGAAGTTCTAAAACCTCAGAGAGCGTTAGATAATGCCCTTTTGAGGAGGTTTTTTTGAGTTCTTCATACTCGGAACTGTCAACGATAATTTTATCGGGTGGTAGTTGTATCGTAATATTTTTTAAGTCAATTTGTAGGGTGGTTGGTTTCATAGGCAGTTAGTCTGTATCCATTTCTTGGTCAATGATGGTCACGTCTTTGATGTGTTTACTCGCACGATAGCGTTTTGATTCTATAAATTTTGTAAAAAAGTAGGTACGGTTCATAATCAATGTGAGCAGGCGAGGGTCATTGTGTCTTGCATAGATTACTAGGTCTTGAAATTCGGTAAAATTGTAATCATTAATAAGGTCAATGACTTCATTGATAAAGCGCCCAGATTGTTGCTCAACGAGGAACTGATCGAGGTCAAACCCTGCACCGCTTTCAATGTCTTCAGCGTTATAAGGTGTTTTGTCTGGGTTTTGTGCATGGGTGAAATGGTCAAGCATCCCCTTTGGAGATAAGACAATTTGCACCTTTTTAGGAGTGTTTAGATTTTCGGCAAGAAGTTCTGATACTTGCGTATAGCTCTTCAAAGAATCAAAGAAGAGAGCTCCGTGTTTGTGGGCTTTTAATAGTTCACCCGTTTTTTTGTCCACATCTTGGTCATGCCACGGGCTCAAAATATAAGGGACTTGCATTTCTTCTAAAATGTCAAGATAGTTTTCGGGCGCACTTTCTTTGTAGAGAAGAAAAGCCCATTTGTTAGAACGTTTTGTTAGAGGCATAATATATCAACCTTTCTAATGATTTGATTATTGATTATTGAACTCATGGGGGTCGTAGTAACCCCCATGAGTTCCTATCACAATTTCCCGCTGATAGCGGGAACCGCCCTTCTAGCTCGGCGGCTGCGCTAGGAACAGTTACCAAGATAGAAAAGACTACGCTATTTCTATCCTGCTTCCTGTTTGAAATGGGGTGCTTTTCTGCGGCTCTTTGTCTGTTCCGACAAAGCCGCAGAAGCACCTATTTAGTGCGAGTGCCAATGGCTTGATAAACGCGGTAGCTTTCAAGCGTGAAGTCGTTAAAGCTATAGGTTGGGTCTAGTTCTGCTAGCTGACTTTTAATATCGGGCAATAACTCTTTGACCATTTTCATAGCTTTATGATTGACAGGTAACTTTATAGAAGTGATGATTTTATCTTCTTCACATTCGACTGTTAAAGACCATAAAGAACGATTGGCAAGACGCTTATCAGCAACGCTGTAAGGAATCTTATCTTGTCCGATATTCAGAGACTTTTCAGAGGTAGTATATGCAAATCTTCGGATTTTATTTGTGTAATAAAGAGATTTCCACATATTGAGTTTTTGATTTGACAACCATTTTATCGCTGTTATCCCAACAAGTAATAGGAACAGTCTCAATGCGAGAGCTAGTAGTTTGGCAGAAAGAAAAGTAAAGATATTTGTAATTATCAAAGGTGTTTGAAAAACAACTAAGCATAATTTGAGGAGAAGTCCGCCTCCGCCTGTTAGAAGTAGAGCGAAACTTAAAAGATAAAAAGTATTATAGAAATTAAAATTTTTAAAATAATATTTAAACATAATATAAATGTACCTCGTTAATACGTTGGCGTCAGTAGTGGCATAATGTGATTGTTGTGCTGATCATCTGTAAACTTGATGATACCCGTCCCGATGCCAGCTGGGACAACAATATGGTCAATATTTGCATGAGGCAATAAGAACTGCGTTGTGTTCGTGTTGATGTCGCCTAATATAATGGCGCAATTGATTTGTTCTCGAACGGCTGTATTTCCACCAAAGGCAGTTGCGTCAAAGTGTTGAGAGATGAGAATCAAGCTGACTTGTGTCTCACGCCCTAAAAGGGCAATCGTTCCAAGTAATTGAGAGAAAGTATCTCTTGCTTGCTTCGAGCTACCTTGCACTAAAGCAAGGAGTTCATCAATCACAACGTAAATCTTTGAAAATCGTGTAGTAGGATTGATGAGCAATTTTTGTTGCCGCTCATAAATCTTGTTTATCACTCGTCCTAGAAGTTCGTTGACTTCTGTAATAAAGCTATTGAGATTAGAGCCAAAGGTAGGGGATAAAACTTCTAAGTTTAGCTCTCTTCCTAGTTTGTAAATTTGAGACAATTTTGGATCAACGAGCAAGAGATGAGTAGCAGAATCAGCGTTTAAGCATCTAATTAAATATTCAGTGAATTTTGATTTTCCTGACCCTGATGAGCCGCTAACGGCTAGATGAACAATGTTGTCCATATTGAGACTGACCTTGTTTTTCATGATTGGAATGCGGTTGCTAGTTACTTCTGTAGCAATAAACTGGTCAATATTTTCAATCATTAGACGCTTTGGAATCCCATCTATCCAAGGGAAAAAGAGGGCTCGTGCGAGATTGGGCTCTTCGGGGTCATAAGGAACAAAGTAAGCACTGGTTTGCGGTAACAAAGTTTTGTAAGGGTATAAAATTCCTGAACAAATCGCATAGATTTTCATATAAAGCTGATTGTCAAGGGAGTAGGAAACGGGCAGATTTGGCAGATAGAGAAAGCCGCGGTCATTGCCAGCCAGACGAATCATAAACGAATTTGTATAGCTCGTCTCACCGTTGACATCGAGGGCATTGTTTAGGTTTCGTTGAATAAAAGTGCATAACTCATGCGGGTCACGGAAGACCCCACTAGATGCGGTTTGGTCTAGTGGGTTTCGTGACGGTTGAGCTTGCTTCTGATGTTGCATGCTGAAACTCATGATTTCACCTCATGTACTTCATCAGCACGGAAGTAGATATTGTAACGAACTTCGCAGGCTTCTAAGTTGTCAAAGTTGACGGCAGATAAGTAGCTTGGCAGCGCAATCTTTTTAGCGAATTTCACCGTAAAAGGTGGCAGCCCTTCTTGCGTGAACCAAGCGCGATAAGCTACAATCTCATCTGTACGATGATTATTTTCAAAACGATATTGCGGTTCTAGCTCTGTACTCAAGAGATAAATATCTTTGTTTGAATCAAGTGTATGATTAGCGAGTTCTGAACTATAACCAGATTGAGTGATTTTCCTCATAATAAGAAAATCTTCCTTTCTATTGAGTGCTTAGGACAGAATGTCCTTCTAAAGGACTAGCTCCCCTTTCCTTTGACGCTAAAAAAAATATAAAAAAACGTCTTCATCTATCATGATAAGACGAGGAAAGGAGAGCATAGTAAGTGGACTGTTGGCATGCCATGTAGCTCGGTTTAACGTCATGAGCTGGACGCAGGAGGGACATAAACTATTTGTAATGAATTTGTAACTTGACAAGTTGGTGAAATCATCTTATAATTCCCTTTAGGGAAATACGATGTAGGGTGACGATAGAATCTATATATATATATATATAATTTTTTTTAACAAAGATATTGTTTTTGTATCTATGATGAATCAGAACTTATTAAAACTTTTACTCTCCATTCATTGATTTAGCGCAAGCTTTGTTGGGCGACTTGAGCCCAACAAAAAAAGTATGGGTACTCTACCCATACTAAATTCAATATCTCTGTTTTTATTAGT
>NZ_JAKZJH010000002.1:0-278935 GCF_031142795.1 Streptococcus sp. IsoGale021 | reverse complement strand
TGGGTTAAATAAACAAAAAGTGACTTATACGGTTATTGATGACACAACCGGTACGACTTTAGAAAACCAAGTAGAATTGACGACAGGTCATTCAGGTACAAACCTACCAACTGACGCACAAACGAAGTACGATCAAATGGTTGCAGCTTATCAAGCTAAAGGCTATGAATTGGTTTCTAAAGACGAATTACCAGCTAAGTTCGACCTTGATAGCGGTCATGATCAAAACGTGACGGTTCACTTGAAACATGGCACAGCAGAAACTCAAGAAAGCAAGAAAGTGAGCTTGACGGTTCGTTATCATGGAGCAGGTAGCCAGACGCCAGCCGATAATGTGCAAACAGCAACTTGGACACGGACGGTGACGAAAGATAAGGTAACGGGAGATGTTGTGAAGACTACGGATTGGGTAGCTGACAAGGCAACCTATGACGCTGTCCCATCTCCAGTCATTCCAGGCTACACAGTAGATGTGGCAACTGTTTCGGCAGAAACAGTCACTCAAGAGGATATGGTTAAGGATGTTTATTATACTGCGATCCCAGTAACTCCAGATAAACCAACTCCTCCAGTAGTTCCGTCACCGCCGGACAAGCAAACTACTCCGACAGTTGTACCAACGACTCCTACAAAAGCAACTCCAACGAAAACAGAAATCTTGCCAAGCACAGGTGATTCTCAAGTTGGTTCAACGCTTGCAACTCTGACGGGCGTAAGTTTACTTTTATCAGCTTTCGGTTATATTGGTCGTCGAAAAAAAGAAGATTGATGAATCTTTTGTAAACATATAAAAGTGATCTAAAGGTTGAATCATTCGATAGAAAGGATAAGCTTCACAAGCAACCTAATGTGGTTGATTTGTGGGGCCTCTTTTTTTATAAAAATATTGAAACAAGATTCTTGACAAAAGAAAGGCTTCATGGTTTAATATACCCCATAAGGGTATAAATGGAGGTGCTTATGTTTTACTTATTTACGAAAATAGATAGTATTTCTACAAGTGAATTGGAACAAAAATTAAAAGAGAAGATTCGACTGCTAGATGTACGAACACCGTCTGAATATCGGCGTGGTCATATCAAAGGCGCAAAGAATGTCCCACTCAATGAAATCGCAAGATACACGCCAGCAACAAATGAAACACTGTATGTCATTTGCCATTCCGGTGTGCGGAGCAAAATGGCAGCCAAAAAGCTAAAGAAAAAAGGCTATGATGTTGTCAATGTTCAAGGCGGTATGAGTGCTTGGACCGGAAAAGTTGTTTAAAAGTGATAAAGGAGGAAGTTGAATGAAAATTATCATTGTTGGTGGAGTTGCAGGTGGAATGTCTGCAGCGACGCGTTTAAGACGGCTAAAAGAAGACTCTGAGATTATTATTTTTGAAAAGGGACCATTCGTTTCCTTTGCGAACTGTGGTCTGCCTTACTATGTTTCTGGAGAAATTGCTAATCGGGAAGATTTGTTAGTGCAAACGCCTGAGAGTTTAAAGGCACGCTTTCGTTTAGATGTGCGACCTTTCCATGAAGTGACTGCTATCTCACCAGATCAACATATGGTGACGGTTCGACATGACGGAAAGGAATTTACAGAGAGTTATGATAAGTTGATTTTATCTCCGGGGGCAAAACCTTTTGTGCCTCCAATTGAAGGTTTGGAAACAGCTGAAAATACCTATACTTTACGTAATGTTCCTGACCTAGATGAGATTATGTTGGCTTTGGAGAAAGAACCAAAAGAAGCTGTGGTGATTGGGGCTGGATTCATTGGGCTTGAAATGGCAGAAAATCTTCGTAAGCGTGGTTTGAATGTGACAATTGTTGAGAAAGCACCGCATGTTTTGCCACCGCTTGATGAAGAAATGGCTGCTTTTGTTCAGGCTGAATTGTTGAAAAACGGTATTCAAGTAATTACTTCTCAGTCTGCTACGCGGTTTGAGGACAAGGGAAAGGTCATTGTGCTGGAAAATGGGCAAAAGATTGCTTCTGATGTGACCATTCTGTCTGTCGGGGTGCAACCGGAGAATGCTTTGGCACAGGTAGCAGGTATTGAGCTGGGATTGCGTGGCGGTATCTTAGTCAATGAGCGTTATGAAACCAGTCAACCTGATATTTATGCAGTCGGCGATGCGATTGTTGTCAAGCAAGAAGTTACAGGAGAAGATGCACTGATTTCATTGGCTTCGCCTGCTAATCGTCAAGGTCGCCAAGTTGCGGATGTAATTGCTGGAGTAGCTCGAAAGAATAAAGGCAGCATTGGTACAGCTATCGTTCGGGCTTTTGACATGACGGCAGCGTCAACTGGCTTGAGCGAGCGCATTCTTCGTATGAATGGTCTGCCTTATCAAGTCATTCATGTTAGTGGGAAGGATCATGCTGGTTACTATCCGGGTGCGACTGATGTGACCTTGAAGCTCCTCTTTGAGCCGACGAGTGGCAAAATTTATGGTGCGCAAGGCGTTGGGAAAAAGGGCGTTGATAAGCGGATTGATATTTTGGCAACGGCTATCAAAGGCAATCTAACGATTTTTGATTTGCCAGAGTTGGAATTTACCTATGCGCCACCGTTTGGCTCTGCTAAAGATCCGGTCAATATGCTGGGATATGCAGCCTTAAACTTGGTAGAAGGTTTGAGCGACAATATCCAGTGGTATGAATTGGAAGATGAACTAGCTACTGGTAAGAAGTTCCTAGACGTGCGGACAACCAGTGAGTTTCAGCAAGGTCATCTGAAAGTAGATACAGTTCACATTCCATTGAATGAGCTGCGTGAGCGTTTAGGAGAGCTAGACAAGTCGCAGGACTACATCGTGAGCTGTCATAGCGGACTTCGCAGCTATATTGCTGAGCGCATTCTTAAACAAGCAGGATTTTCTGTTAAGAACCTAGACGGCGCCTTTGCCTTGTACAAAATGGTAAAACCAGAGGGAGTAGAATATGGAAATTAGTATCACTATGTCTGAATTTTATAAGAAATACCAAGCAGAAAAGCTGTCCATTATTGATGTGCGAGAGGTTTATGAGTTCGTGTCAGGGCACGTTCCGACAGCACAAAACCTGCCTTTGAGTAGTTTGGAGGCAGGCTACAAGCAACTCAGCCAGCAGGAGAAATACTATGTCATCTGCCAATCTGGTGCACGTTCTGCGGCTGCGTGTCAGTTTTTAAGTGCGCAAGGATTTGATGTAACCAATGTAGCTGGGGGCATGAATTTCTGGCATGGCGAGGTGGAATAAGGAAAGAGAAAAGAAACTGAATAAAAACCTTCCAAAAATAGTAAAAAGCTTAAAATCAAGTTATCAAAAACAATGATTTTAAGCTTTTTTGTTATTCATACTTCATTTTGATTAGAAATTGAGTTTTTGCCTAACCTATAACTCAATAATATGTGGCTCATAACCAATAGCTTCTAGGAATTTGAGTAGGTCTGTCGTGTTTAAAAAGAGTGTTTTCTCATTGGTATTGGGATGAAAACTCATTCGTTTTTCTGACATGATTTCTTTGTCAAAATAGACTTGAATGTCTTTATCGGCATTGTTTAACAATCCAAATGGAGAGACGACGCCTGCTGGCAACATCATTTTTTCAAATAGACTGTCAGAGGATGCTATGCGGATTCTATTGGCTTTTACCAGTTCTTTAAACAAGTCCATGTCCAAGCGCCTTTTGTCGTCCATGATGAGCAAGTAGTAGGCGGTTTTCTTCTTGTTAGTGAGAAACATCGTTTTGGTGCGGACACCTTCAATGCCTTCGATAAAGCTGTCTGCTTGCTCGGTCGTAAGTGCTGGTTCGTGCTCCACGATTTCAAATGGAATGTTTAACTTGTTTAAGGTTTCTTCTACTTTTGTGTATAAGTCCATTTTACTTGCCTCCTTTGATTTGTTTTATTACTCTTATTATACCATATTGAGGAGGACTTTTTTTTCAATGGTTGGCAACCTGCCCCTAAAAGCAGTCCATTCCGTCGACCGGGTCGCTAGTCTGTCTTAAAAGCGATTCACTCTGTCCGCCGGGCGGACGGTTTGCCCAGAAACAAGTGTGCTTTGTCCGCCGGGCTGACGGCTTGCCCAGAAACAAGTTCACTTCATCCGCCGAGCGGACGGCTTGCCTAGAAATAAGTTCGCTTTATCCGCCGGGTTGACGGCTTGCCTAGAAACAAGTTTGCTCTGTCCGCCGAGCTGACTGCTTGCCTAGAAATAGGTTCACTCTGTCCGCCGGGCTGACGGCTTGCCCTGAAAGTAGTTCATTTCGTCCGCCGGGCGGACACACTCCTTTAAGAACTACTTTTGCCCATTGTGCAGTTCTATTTTTCTAAAAAAGTGATAGTTAGAATCATCCCTTATATTGTGTACCGTAAATAAACAAACCTCAGCAGTTTTCGTCGCCTGCTGAGGTTATTTTCGTTTGATAAGGTATTGGACGGCTTTTTCCAGTCGCTCTTTTTGTGCTTTGGGGTCGTCCAAAGGGTGATTGAGACATTCAGTGAGATTTTCAGTAATCATCAACTCAATGACCCGCTCGACACTAGAGCGAACAGCGGTTAATTGGGTGATAATGTCCGCACAGTCGCGCTCATCTTCTATCATTTTTTGAATGCCACGTAATTGTCCTTCGGAGCGTTTCAGCCGCGTAATAAGCTTTGAATTTGCCATGTCCTTGTCCTCAGTTTATTTTTTTACATTATATCTTGAATAGACCTCTTTGTCAAAGTTCTCGCTCTTTCTTTATGATATAATGAGGGGGTATGATGTGAATGGTTTGTGTCAAACTTGGATGTTCACCATGATAGAAGCCGTCTATGTCGGTCAGTAACAGGAGGGAAACATGTGTCAAGAATGTTATTCTAGGGAAAGTAGAAGAACGCCTTTACTGAATCCTTTGGATTGTTTGCAACACCACAGGCAGTATATTTGCGGAACATGTGGGCGGTGTATCTGCATTGAAAAAGACCCAAAGAGAGGATTGCAAAGATGGTATTTTCCGTTTAAAACACTAGAAATCGCAAAACTATACTTGCGAACTGCTGATTATACGATGAAAAAGCCATGCGGTATTTATGAAATAAAAAATAGCAAGGGAAGGCTGTCTTATAAAATATTTGCAGCAAAAGAAGATTTACAAGTATTTTTAAAAAAGAATAAGGATAAAACATGCCCATTGCTGGCACCTGTTTTTACTGTTCATGAATACAAAGAGTATCCCAATACAGAAGTGCGAAAATTGACGGCTGATGAGATAAGCCACTACATGAATGAAAGAACTTGAATGTCGCTTGTAGCAGCCAAAAACAACTTGTTTTATCTGCTTTATTAGGAAGATATGAAAGAAGCGACGACTGGATTTCATGGGTGTATGACGGTTTAGTTATGCCTTGATTTATGGTATAATGATAAAACACTTGAAAGAGGATAAAAGGATGAATATTCAACAACTGCGCTATGTTGTAGCCATTGCCAATAGTGGCACCTTTCGTGAAGCCGCTGAGAAAATGTATGTCAGCCAGCCTAGTTTATCCATTGCGGTTCGAGAATTAGAAAAAGAACTGGGTTTTAAAGTATTTCGCAGAACGAGTAGCGGTACATTTCTGACACGTCGAGGGATGGAATTTTACGAAAAAGCCCAAGAATTGGTCAAGGGATTTGATGTATTTCAAAATCAATACACCAATCCAGAGGAAGAAAAGGCAGAATTTTCCATTGCTAGCCAGCACTATGATTTCTTACCACCTCTGATAACGGAATTTGCCAAACGCTATCCGAAAGATAAGAATTTCCGAATTTTTGAATCTACTACGGTGCAGATTTTAGATGAAGTGGCGCAGGGGCACAGTGAGATTGGCATTATCTATCTGAACAATCAAAATACTAAAGGAATGATGCAGCGGATTGATAAATTGGGGCTGGAAGTGGTAGATTTGATTCCTTTTCAGACACACATTTATCTGCGGGTAGACCACCCTTTAGCAGAGAAAGATGAGCTGATTATGGACGATTTGGCAGATTTGCCGACGGTTCGTTTTACACAGGAAAAAGACGAGTATCTCTATTATTCAGAGAATTTCGTGGACACCAGTGCCAGTTCGCAGATGTTTAATGTGACGGACCGTGCTACATTAAATGGCATTTTGGAGCGGACAGATGCTTATGCGACAGGATCTGGATTTTTGGATAGCAATAGCGTAAACGGCATTACGGTGATTCGGCTAAAAGACAATTTGGAAAACCGTATGGTTTATGTCAAACGCGAAGAAGTAGAGCTTTCGCCGGTCGGTGTAGCTTTTGTTGCTGTGATGGAAGAATATTTTGCAAAAAGAGGTAAAAAATGAAACGAAAAGTGATGGTGCCAATTGTGATTGTAGCCTTGATTGCGCTGGATCAATGGGTCAAGTTTGAAATTGTCAAAAACATTCAATTAGGCGAAGTAAAGCCCTTCATTCCAAAGATTTTGAGTTTGACTTATTTGCGAAATACAGGAGCGGCATTTTCAATTCTGGAAAACCAGCAATGGTTGTTTGCGGTAATTACTTTAGTGGTGATTGGAGCTGCTATTTGGTATTTGAGCAAACACATTAAAGGTTCTGCCTGGCTGTTGTCTGGTTTGAGCTTGATTATTGCAGGGGGAATTGGTAATTTTATTGACCGTATGCGCCAAGGCTTTGTCGTGGATATGTTTCAGCTTGATTTTATCAATTTTGCAATTTTTAATGTTGCGGATAGTTATCTGACGATTGGCGTGCTTGTACTGATAGTGATGATGTTAAAGGAAGAGGACAATGCAAGTTAAAGTAGAGATTGGCGGTGTACGGTTGGACAAGGCGGTTGCTGATTTGACACCATTATCCCGCAGTCATGCCAATGAGCAAATCAAAAATGGACAAATCTTAGTCAATGGGCAAGTCAAGAAAGCAAAATATGCTGTTAGGGCAGGCGACGTGATTACTTATGAATTGCCCGAACCAGAAGCACTAGAATATGTTGCAGAAAATCTGCCGCTAGATATTGTTTATCAGGATGAAGATGTTGCAGTGGTGAACAAGGCTCAAGGTATGGTGGTACATCCCAGTGCAGGGCATACGAGTGGAACACTGGTCAATGCGCTGATGTACCATATCAAGGATTTGTCCGGTATCAATGGTGTTTTGCGCCCTGGAATTGTCCATCGGATTGACAAAGATACATCAGGATTGTTGATGATTGCCAAGAACGATGATGCGCATATCAAGCTCGCTGAGGAATTAAAAGATAAAAAATCCCTGCGGAAGTATTGGGCGATTGTACATGGTAATCTGCCGAATGACAGAGGTGTTATTGAAGCACCGATTGGACGCAGTGAAAAAGATAGAAAAAAACAAGCTGTAACGGCAAAAGGAAAGCCAGCTGTTACACGTTTCCATGTTTTAGAACGTTTTGGCAATTATACGCTGGTAGAATTGCAGCTGGAAACAGGGCGTACGCATCAAATCCGTGTGCACATGGCTTATATTGGTCACCCAGTAGCGGGTGACGAAGTGTACGGACCACGGAAAACGCTAAAAGGGCACGGTCAATTTTTACATGCCAGAACGCTTGGATTTACTCATCCTAAGACGGGAGAAGTCATGGAATTTACAGCAGAAGCGCCAGCTATTTTCCAAGAAACACTAGAGAAATTGAGAAAAGGAATGGAGTGAGAGAATATCTCTTTCTGCTTCATTTCTTTTTTATTTTGCTCGAAATTTTGGTATAATAATGCAATATATCAGCTTTGGAGAGGGTTATGAAGTATAAACGAATTGTATGTAAAGTCGGTACCAGTTCTTTAACAAATGAGGATGGAAGTTTATCGAGAGCGAAAGTGAGAGTGATTACCCAGCAGTTAGCCATGCTACATGAAGCAGGGCACGAGGTGATTTTAGTCTCATCAGGAGCAATAGCGGCAGGTTTCTCATCTCTGGGCTTTAAGAAACGCCCGACAAAAATTGCAGACAAGCAAGCGTCCGCAGCGGTAGGTCAGGGCTTGCTGTTAGAAGAATACACGACGAATCTGCTATTGAAAAAGATTGTCTCGGCTCAGATTTTATTAACACAAGATGATTTTGCAGATAAACGGCGCTATAAAAATGCACATCAGGCGATTTCTGTCTTACTTAACCGAGGAGCCATTCCGATTATCAATGAAAATGATACGGTTTCCATTGCTGAGTTGAAAGTCGGTGACAATGATACATTGAGCGCTCAGGTTGCGTCTATGGTGCAAGCAGATTTGTTAGTTTTATTAACGGATGTTGACGGGCTTTATACGGCAAATCCAGTCAATCATCCTGATGCCAAGCGCCTTGATTTGGTAGAGGAGATTACGACGGAGTTGCTTGAAATGGCAGGTGGAGCAGGCTCTTCTAATGGAACAGGTGGTATGCTGACCAAGCTGAAAGCAGCAACGATTGCCACTATGGCAGGGGTTCCTGTTTACATTTGCTCTTCTTTGAAAGAGCAACCCCTCATCGAAGCCGCAGAAAATCAGGGAAATGGCACATTTTTTACTGCTTCAGCCAAAAATATGAAAACGCAAAAACAATGGTTGGCTTTTTACGCTACCAGTCAAGGCTCTATCTGGGTGGATAGAGGAGCAAGCACAGCATTGAGTGAGCAAGGCAAGAGCTTACTTGTTTCAGGAATTTCAAAAATGTCAGGACACTTTTCTTATGATGATATTGTGACCGTCTATGAAAAGGACACAGAGCGCATTTTAGGAAAAGGACGTGTTCGTTTTGGGCAGTCAGCTTTGCAAGATATGCTGAAAGCCAATAAACCAAAGGGAGTGGTAATTCACCGAGACCATTGGATTTCACTAACGCCTGAATTGGAATTATTATTGTCAGAATTTTAAGAGGAAGTAGGATATGAATAGTACACAAGGCTTACTAGAGAAAATCAAGCAAGCAAAAAAATCAATTAACACAGCTTCAACAGCTGAGAAAAATAAAGCTCTATCTTTGATGGCTGATTATTTAGAAGCAGCTACGGACGCAATTTTGACAGCCAATGCGGAAGACATGACAGCGGCAAAAGGTCATATTTCAGATGTCATGTTGGATCGTCTGTATTTAGATGTCAATCGCATCAAAGACATGGCAACTGGCATTCGTCAAGTGGTTGCGTTGCCAGATCCCGTTGGAGACATCTTAGAAGTCTCTCATTTGGAAAATGGACTAGAAATCATTAAGAAGCGGGTAGCTCTTGGGGTGATTGGAATTATCTATGAAAGTCGTCCAAATGTGACATCTGATGCAGCTGCTTTAGCCATTAAGAGTGGAAATGCAGTTGTTCTTCGCAGCGGAAAAGAAGCGCATAAAACAGCAGCTGCCATTGTTTCCGCGCTAAAGGCGGCACTTCGTCAGACCGCGATTTCAGATGATTGCTTGCAGTTGGTGTCAGATACCAGTCGTGAAAGTGCTCAAATCTTGATGAAAGCAAAAGGCTATTTGGACTTGCTAATTCCTCGTGGGGGTGCGGGGCTGATTCAAGCGGTCGTTGAAAATGCGACCGTTCCTGTTATTGAGACTGGTACGGGGATTGTTCATATCTATGTTGATAAGGACGCCAATCAAGAAATGGCACTAGATATCATTGACAACGCTAAAACCAGTCGTCCTTCGGTCTGCAATGCAATGGAAGTTTGTCTGGTTCATAAAGAAATTGCTTCTCAGTTTCTCCCAACATTAGAAGAACGCTTAGTAACTGTTCGTAAAGCGCGTGGGGTAGTACCTGTTCAACTTCGATTGGATGAAACAGCTCACTCTTTCATCTCAGGGGAAATAGCAGAGCCTAGCGACTTTGATAGCGAATTTTCAGATTACATCATGGCTGTAAAGGTAGTGGATTCTTTGGAAGAAGCTATCACACATATTGAGCAACACAGCACACATCATTCAGATGCCATTATTACCAACAATGCTACCAGCGCAGCGATTTTTACAGAGCAGGTTGATAGTGCAGCAGTCTATGTCAATGCTTCCACACGTTTCACAGACGGTGGAGAATTTGGTTTGGGCTGTGAAATGGGGATTTCTACTCAGAAATTACACGCACGCGGTCCGATGGGCTTAAAAGAATTAACGAGTTATAAATATGTTGTGCAAGGTTCAGGACAGATTAGGGAGTAAAAACATGAAAATTGGATTTATTGGCTTAGGAAATATGGGTGGCAGTTTAGCACGTGTAGTGGCTGGGCAAAAAAATCATCAAATCCTGCTCGCAAATCGAAGCCCAGAAAAAGCAAAGCGGATTGCGCATGAAGTGGGGGGCGAACCTGTCACGAACGAAGTCGTCTTTGAGCAAGCAGATGTGATCTTCTTGGGTGTGAAACCCAATCAATTTGCGGATTTGTTGCAAGAATACCATGCTATTTTAGAAAAGCGCAGCTCTGTTTTACTCATTTCTATGGCTGCTGGCTTGACCTTGCAGCAGTTAGAAGCTCTTGTTCCTACACAACATCGGTTGATCCGGATAATGCCCAATATGCCTGTTGCAGTTGGTGCTGGTGTTATCAGCTATGCTGTATCAGATAAAGCAACAGAGCAGGATGAAGACTTGTTGTGTGAACTATTGGATCCTGCCGGTTTGCTGGTTCATTTAAAGGAGCAGCAGTTAGATGCGGCAACTGCCGTTGCTGGATGTGGTCCTGCGTTTGTTTATCTCTTTTTGGAAGCATTGGCTGATGCAGGGGTGCAAGCTGGCTTACCACGAGACTTAGCTCTGCAATTAGCAAATCAGACCCTTTTAGGAGCAGCAGCATTAGCCAAAGAAAGTGGTCAACACCCTGCTGTTCTCAAAGATCAGGTTTGCAGCCCAGCAGGCTCAACGATTGCAGGAGTGGCAAGTCTTGAAGCAGATGCTTTCAGAGGAAATATTATCAAAGCCGTTGCTGCATCTTATAAACGCACTCAGGAACTTGGCAAATGACATAGATGGTTTCCAATGCTTGAAGCATTTTATAACATCAAAAAAATCTATAAGAGAAAATCAAATGATTCTTTATACTTTGTAAAAATCTCCAACTTCAAAGTGTATGGCGCAATAAATCAACAACATGGTAGTTGATTGCTCAAGGTACTAGCAGATAGAAGTGAAGGTCGTTAAATCTTGTAATTTTCATTAAGTATTGAGCCAAAAAGTCTTTTAAAAATTAGTCATTTTATCTCATTTGTCAAATTTTTTATTTTATAGTAAAATAGAAAAACATGATAAATTCTAGGTGTGATATATAGAGGTTAGTGAAGGAGAAGTATGAATCAATTACCAAATTGTCCAAAATGCAACTCAGAATATGTTTACGAAGACGGTTTGCTGTTAGTTTGCCCTGAATGTGCATACGAATGGAATCCGGCAGAAGTCGTTGAAGAAGATGATCGTATCAGAGCAATTGATGCAAATGGGAATCAGCTTGCGGACGGAGATACCGTCACTCTCATCAAAGATTTAAAGGTCAAAGGTGCTCCAAAGGATTTGAAACAAGGGACGCGCGTGAAAAATATTCGGATTGTAGAAGGAGACCACAATATTGACTGCAAGATTGATGGTTTTGGTGCAATGAAACTCAAATCAGAGTTTGTTAAGAAAATTTGAGGTTGATGATGAAGCGAAATGTGATTTTTTATAGCCGCATGGTATTGTTTATGTTAGGATTTACAGGAGTTTACCTTGAAATCACAAAGCATGGTGGCTTAGGAATGCTGATGTACTACACAGTTTTATCTAACATGATTGTCACAGTTTTTACGGCCTATTTGCTCTATCTAATGGCGCGTTCTGAACATCGTTGGCAAACGCAGTCGCTGTTTCGGCTAAAAGGCGGAGTGACCATGTGTATTATGATTACATGCGTCATTTATCATTTTATGTTGGCACCACTCGCAACTGATTTTTATCGACTTGAAAATTTCCTTTGTCATTACATTGTGCCACTATGGTTTTTAGCAGATACCTTGTTGTTTGATAAACGCTCACAATATCGTTGGTTTGACCCGATTGCTTGGACGAGTGTGCCTTTGATTTATTTGGCTTTTGCTCTATTTAATGGCCTAATTATCAAATGGTCTATTCCAGGTGCAAAAGATAGTCCTTTTGCTTATTTTTTCTTAAATATTCCAAAATACGGTTGGCCGTATGTACTGCAATGGTCACTTAAAATTTTTATCGGCTATTTGTTAGCAGGTTTCTTATTTTATGGGGTTATGTCCCTATCCTCGCGTAGGAAATTGTCTTCTTAATACTTGAAAATAGATTCTGTTTGAAGAAAACCATTCTTTTTGAATAATTTTCTTCAGACTTTTTTCTTTCCGAAAAATAAATTGCTTGAAACTAAGCTAAAAATATGATATTTATAATAAATACAAGATTTTAGTAAATGAAAAGTTTCATAATTTTTAAATTTAAAAGCAAATATTTTGACAGGGTTAAATTCTAGGTGATAAAATAGTTCAAAATAAAAACGTTTTCAAATAAGAAATAATTTTATTCTGTAGCTTCACCAGCTTTGTTTATTAAACTACAAAAGCTCAAGGAGTACAGAACAATGCCTTTAGAAATAATTACTAAAGAAATATTTAAACAACATTATCAAAAGGCGAGAAGAAAATCCTTTATCCAATCTTTAGAAATGTCTATTCTATTGAAAAAAAGAGGGTATAATGTTGAGTTCATTGGCTTCTTTGATAACAATCAATTACAAGTATCAGCATTATTATTTAGTACAAAAATGGCAGGTGGTCTATACCTAGAAATCAACTCTGGACCTGTTGTCACTAATTATGAGTTATTGCCTAAATTTTATGAAGAATTAAAAATATATGCAAAAAATTAAACGCTATGGAGCTGGTTGTGAAACCTTATGATATTTATCAAGTCTTCAATAGTAAAGGTGAGCCTATTAGTACAGAAAAGAAGGAACTTGTATCTATGCTCACCAACCTGAATTACCAATTTGATGGCTTACAAAAGGACTATCCTGGAGGTGAAGGTGATTGGCATTTTGTAAAAGACCTAAATGACTTAACAGAAGAAATATTACTAAAATCTTTTACTAAATAAGGAAAATCATTAGTAAAAAAAGGCTAAAACATTTGGTATAGAACTGCATAAACTTAAACGTAATGAGCTTTATAAATTTAAGCAGATTACTTCATCAACTTCTGAACGTCGCAACTATAATGATAAGACTTTAGATTATTATGAAAAATTTTATGATAGCTTTGGAAGCAATGCAGAATTTATTATAGCGAGCATAAATTTCAAAAATTATCTGGAGCATTTACAAATTAATCAGAATGAATTATCTAAAAAGATTAAATTACTACAAGATTATCTTGAAGAAAACAACCATTCCTCTGAAAAAAACTGAATCAAATTCGAGAACTATCTAGTCAATTTGAAACGTTTGAAATACGAAAAAACGAAGCATACTAACTATTAAAAAAGCATGGAGACGAAAGTACAATATTAGCTAGCAGTCTTTTTATATACACTCCCCAAGAAACGGTCTATCTCTTTTCTGGATCCTATCCTGAATTTAACAAATTCTACGCACCTGCTCTTTTGCAAGATTATGTAATGCGAGAATCAATCAAGCGAGGTATTCCCTGTTACAACCTTTTGGGGATTACTGGTCATTTTGATGGTTCTGACAGTGTACTTCGTTTTAAACAAAATTTCAATGCTTATATCCTTAGACAAATGGGAACTTTTAGATATTATCCTTCCCCGTTTAAACATAAAACTACTCAAATAATTAAAAAAATTTTAAATAGGTAAAACCTGAGATATATTCTCATAATTCTATCATCATCACTTTCATAAAAATGCAAACTGAGAATATTATATATAGAAAGGTTCTCAAATTAAAAATCAGAAGTTCTACTAATGTGTACTTCTGTTTTTTTGGCTTTACATCAACTTTTTATTATATTTTAGTCAATTATTCATCATAAGAAACAATCTTGTGTCAAATTTGCCCCCACACTTTCCTATGAAGTTATAGCACTTGTAATCCCAATAGATCTTTATCTGTATAAAAACGACTCTCACATTAACTTTTCGTTTTAGAGTTGAAAGAATAGGCTTTATTTGAACTTGTCTCAATTTGAGTGTTATTTTTCTGCTAAAATTGAGAAAATTAGGACTTGAGATTCAAAACATGACGATTACTAGCATATTGTGAAAAATTTTGTTAAAATAGAAAGCAATTAGGAGGAAATTATGGATTTAGTAGAAATTAGAAAAGAAATTGATCAAATAGATGCAGATTTGATTGCCTTACTAGAGAAAAGAATGGCTTTGGTGAGTCAAGTTGCTCTCTATAAACGTCAGACTGGAAAAGCTGTATTAGACACTCAGCGAGAACAAGTAATTTTAGAGAAAATTGCAAATAGTGTACATGAAAAACAGTACGAAGAAAGCATTGTTCAGACTTTTTCTGATATTTTGAAACATTCGCGTGCTTATCAAGACCAACACGTCTAATAATGAGGGCGATAAAATGAAAAAGGTAGATAGCGTAGAATGGCTTGATATTGGAAAGCGAACAGTGGCTATTACAGTGTTATCCATTTTTATAGGTCTAGTAGTTGGGATTATTGATGCGATATTTGGGCGAACCCTTATCTTTTTAAGCGATATTCGTTCTATGTATCCACTCTATTTGATTCCTTTTTTAGCTGTTGCGGGATTAGGGATTGTATTTCTTTATCAAAAGTATGGTGGAAGCAGTAGCAAAGGGATGACCTTGATTTTTGATGTAGGACATGGTGTAGAGGAACATATCCCAAAGCGCTTAATTCCTTTGGTTATATTGACAACTTGGATGACGCACCTTTTTGGTGGCTCAGCTGGTCGAGAAGGAGTAGCAGTACAATTAGGAGCAACAGTTTCTCATCGGTTTGGCAAGAAATTTTCTATCCCCAACACTTCAAAAATCTTTTTAGTCGCAGGAATGGCTGCTGGTTTTGCTGGACTGTTTCAAACACCGCTGGCGGCAATTTTGTTTGCAATGGAAGTCTTGGTTGTAGGAACCATGCAACTGACGGCTCTGTATCCTGCAATGATTGCTTCCTTTGTTGCTTCTTGGACATCGCATGCGTTAGGGCTTGAAAAGTTTGTACAACCAATTTCTGTGCATCTGGTATTGTCACCGACGCTTCTTATCAAATTAGTGTTTCTTGGAGTTCTATTTGGACTTTGCGGCAATTTATTTGCTTATGCTCTCTCATGGAGCAAAAAGAAAGCAGCAATTATTTTTCCAAATCCCTACAAACGGATTGTGGTGATGGGAGTTGTCTTGAGCATTGTTTTTTTACTGTTGGATAAAGGACGATACTCAGGGCTTGGAACAAATTTGATTGCAGCCAGTTTTGCTGGTCAGCCCGTCTATGTATATGATTGGCTCTTCAAATTACTTCTGACAGTTTTGACATTAGCTGCTGGCTTTCAAGGCGGAGAAGTGACACCGCTTTTTGCAATTGGTGCAAGCTTAGGTGTGTTGCTAGCGGGTTTATTTGGACTTCCAGTTGGTTTGGTTGCTGCACTAGGTTATGCTGCTGTTTTTGGAAGTGCAACATCTACTTTTTTAGGACCTATTCTAATCGGCTGTGAAGTATTTGGCTTTACTAATTTCCCCTATTTTTTCATAGTGTGTGCGGTGGCGTTTTCTCTACATCGTCAGCATTCGATTTATGGAGCTCAAAAAATTCGATATTAAAGCATGTTCTCCTGCGAGGTTTTAACTTGTAGGAGATTTTTATTTTGTGTTATACTAGAAAAAGCAATATTAGAAAAGGGAAATCATGACAAAAGCAGATACTATTTTTAAAGAAAATATTCGAAAAATTTTAGATGAAGGTGTTTTTTCTGAAAATGCACGCCCTCGTTATAAAAACGGGAAAGTGGCTAACTCTAAGTATATTACAGGTTCTTTTGCTGAATACGACTTGAGCAAGGGAGAATTTCCTATTACAACGCTTCGGCCGATTGCTATTAAGTCAGCTATCAAAGAGGTGCTCTGGATTTACCAAGACCAATCTAATAGCTTAGATATTTTAGAAGAAAAGTACAATGTTCATTATTGGAATGATTGGGAAGTAGGAGATACTCGCACGATTGGCTTGCGCTATGGCGCTGTTGTTAAGAAACATGATATTATCAATAAAATCTTGAAACAGCTAGAAATCAATCCTTGGAATCGACGAAATATTATCTCGCTTTGGGATTATGAAGCATTTGAAGAAACAGAAGGTCTACTACCGTGTGCTTTTCAGACCATGTTTGATGTACGCCGTGTAGACGGTGACATTTATCTGGATGCAACTTTGACACAACGCTCAAATGATATGCTAGTAGCTCATCACATCAATGCCATGCAGTATGTCGCATTGCAAATGATGATTGCTAAGCATTTTGGCTGGAAAGTTGGTAAATTCTTTTATTTTGTCAATAATTTGCACATTTATGATAATCAATTTGAACAGGCTAAAGAATTACTTCGACGTGAACCAACTAACTGTACGCCACGCTTGGTTTTAAATGTTCCAGACGGAACCAACTTTTTTGACATTAAAGCAGAATATTTTGAATTAGTTGATTATGATCCTGTTAAGCCGCAGTTGAAATTTGATTTAGCGATTTGAGAATGAAGTAATTTTCAGATTTTTAAAATCTAAAAAATAAAGGGCTGTATCTAACTATTTTCACCAGACATCATAAAAGAATGGATTTCTTGTGCAATATAAATTAGTGTTGATTTGATAGTTAAAGTCAGCCTTTTTTTGTGAAATTTGATAAAATAGAAATATCAATTCAAAGGATGAGGAAATGACAAAGAAAATTGTAGCTATTTGGGCGCAAGATGAGAATGGCTTGATTGGGCGAAACAACACATTGCCCTGGCATTTACCAGCTGATCTCAAGCATTTTAAAGAAATGACAACTGGGCAGGCTATTTTAATGGGGCGAGTGACTTTTGATGGGATGAACCGCAGAGTATTGCCCAATCGTACTACGATTATTTTAACGAGAGACAAATCCTATCAGGCAGAGAATGAGCGAGTTCTGGTGTTTCATGATGTTGACTCGGTTATGAAATGGTATGAGACTCAGGAAAAAACTCTTTATATTATCGGCGGTGGTCAGATTTTTTCTGCGTTCGAGCCCTTAATAGATGAATTAGTTATTACCCGTATTCATGCTCGTTTACAAGGTGATACTTATTTCCCGAAAGATTTTGATATGACGAAATTTCAGGAGTTGTCTCATCAGTTTCATGCCAAAGATGAAAAGAATGAGTATGACTTTACTGTCACAACCTTTCAGAGAAAGGAGTCGTAATGGAACGTAGTATTTTCGGATTTTTTACGGCTCTTTTATGTATCGTTTGTGTTATGGCGGCAACGCAAGCTTTTCGTAAAAAACGGTATGGATTGTCAGTGCTCTTTTGGCTGAATGCTTTTACAAATTTGGTGAATAGTATTCATGCTTTTTATATGACCTTATTTAAATGAGAAAAAAGAATAAACAACGAATAGAATTGGAGTGAAAAATGCCTACAAATCGTACGAACGAAATGATGGTTTATTGTTCTTTTTGTGGTAAAAGCCAAGAAGAAGTGCAAAAGATCATCGCAGGAAATAATGCCTTTATTTGTAATGAATGTGTGGAATTAGCACAAGAAATCATCAGAGAGGAACTAGCAGAAGAAGTGCTGGCAGACTTGTCAGAAGTGCCAAAACCACAAGAACTACTCAATATTTTGAATCACTATGTGATTGGACAAGACCGTGCTAAGCGTGCTTTGGCTGTGGCTGTCTACAATCACTATAAACGCATCAATTTTCATGATAATCGTGAAGATGAGGAAGATGTCGAATTGCAGAAATCCAATATCCTTATGATTGGTCCAACTGGTTCTGGCAAGACCTTCCTCGCTCAAACCTTGGCAAGAAGTCTGAATGTTCCTTTTGCGATTGCAGATGCGACAGCTTTGACAGAAGCTGGGTATGTCGGAGAAGATGTTGAGAATATTCTCTTGAAACTCTTGCAAGCAGCAGATTTCAATATTGAGCGTGCTGAACGTGGTATCATCTATGTAGATGAGATTGACAAAATTGCGAAGAAAAGCGAGAATGTCTCTATTACTCGTGATGTGTCTGGTGAAGGTGTTCAGCAAGCGCTTCTCAAGATTATTGAAGGGACTGTAGCTAGTGTACCTCCGCAAGGCGGCCGCAAGCATCCTCAACAAGAGATGATTCAAGTAGATACGAAAAATATTCTCTTTATCGTCGGTGGTGCATTTGACGGTATTGAAGAAATTGTCAAACAACGGCTAGGCGAAAAAATTATCGGTTTTGGTCAAAACAACAAGGCCATTGATGAAGCTGGTTCTTATATGCAAGAAATCATCTCTGAAGATATTCAAAAATTTGGCTTGATTCCTGAATTGATTGGTCGTTTGTCTGTGTTTGCAGCGCTTGAGCCTTTAACAGTTGATGATTTGGTGCGAATCCTTCGCGAACCAAAGAATGCTTTAGTGAAGCAATATCAGACTCTTCTTTCTTATGATGATGTCAAATTGGAGTTTGATGATGATGCTCTTCAGGAAATCGCTAACAAGGCCATTGAACGCAAGACAGGTGCGCGTGGATTACGTTCGATTATCGAGGAAACTATGATGGATGTCATGTTTGAAGTTCCAAGTCAAGAAAATGTGAAACTGGTACGGATTACTAAGGAAGCAGTTGACGGAACGGATAAGCCGATTTTAGAAACAGCATAAAGAGGTGTGCAATGGAAATTAACACACACAATGCAGAAATTTTGCTAAGTGCAGCAAATAAATCTCATTATCCGCAAGACGAGATTCCTGAAATTGCCCTTGCAGGACGATCCAATGTTGGAAAATCTTCCTTTATCAATACATTGTTAAATCGAAAAAATCTAGCTCGAACTTCTGGCAAGCCAGGAAAAACGCAATTGCTGAATTTCTTCAATATTGATGACAAACTTCGTTTTGTGGATGTCCCAGGATATGGCTATGCTAAAGTTTCTAAGACAGAACGAGCGAAGTGGGGCAAGATGATCGAGGAATATCTGACGAGCAGGGAAAATCTCAGAGCAGTTGTCAGTCTAGTGGATTTTCGGCATGAGCCAAGTGCAGACGATGTACAAATGTACGAATTTCTCAAATATTATGAAATACCAGTCATTGTTGTAGCCACGAAAGCTGACAAAGTTCCACGCGGCAAATGGAACAAGCATGAATCAGTCATTAAGAAAAAGTTAGATTTTGATAAAAATGATGATTTTATTATTTTTTCATCTGTTAATAAAGATGGTTTAGATACAGCTTGGGATGCGATTTTGGAAAAAATTTAGGAATTGAAGAAAAACTGAGAATCATTTTCTCGGTTTTTTATAATGAATCTGTCACCAAATTGTAACTAAGAGCTGGGAATTTTATGTTATAATCAAAATATATTATACTGGAGAATAAGCTATGAGAAAGAAAAAATTGAAAAAAAGAATTTTAACAGTTCTAGCTTTGGCGGTCGCCGCTTTATTGGTTAGTGCAGTTTTGTCCAAGCAAGTTCACCCAGCTAGTGCCAATGATGAGACTTACCAACGTCCGTTAACTCAAACAGAGGTGTTCATTTCACAAATTGGTGAAACGGCTCGTCAATTAGGACAAGAGAATGATTTGTATGCTTCGGTTATGATTGCACAAGCCATTCTGGAAAGCAATTCTGGACGTTCTGCTTTATCAGCCGCTCCTCATCATAATTTATTTGGCATCAAAGGACAGTATGCTGGTCAGTCAGCCACAATGGCTACACTAGAAGATGACGGGCAAGGAAATACTTATAATGTCAATGCAGAATTTAGATCCTATCCAAGTTATTTTGAATCTTTACAAGACTATGTGGCGATTTTAAAACATAGCCGCTACACTTATGCTTGGAAGAGTAATACGACCAGCTATATGAATGCGACTGCTGCTTTAACAGGTGTCTATGCAACGGATACAAGCTATAATGTTAAGTTGAATAATTTGATTCAACAGTATAATTTGACACAATACGATGTACCAAATGTGCAAGCAACCAATATTGCAACGACTAACAAAGTCTACAATCCTTATCGTCAACAATACACAACACAAGAAGTGTTAGATTTGGATGTTGCTTGGGCAAATCGTCATCAATAATATTTTATTTGAAAGAAATTTAGTAGGAGAGAACGACATCGTTCTTCTCCTTTTTATCTGGAATTCATTTAACAAAAATTCTCCTATAAAAATAATTGTATCCGCTAACAAATTACAGAGAAGGCCAGATTATGATAAAATAGAACTAGTTTTGTATAAGAAAAGAGATTTCATGAAAGATTTATTGAAATATTTTAAGGGATATATCAAAGAATCCTTGTTGGGGCCACTTTTTAAATTATTAGAAGCTAGTTTTGAACTATTGGTGCCAATTTTGGTTGCAACAATTGTAGACCAAACAATCCCTAAAAAAGATAGTGCGCATCTTTATACCATGGTCTTTTTACTGGTTGTCCTTGCATCGTTTGGTGTTGTTGTGGCGATTATTGCTCAATATTATTCCTCAAAAGCAGCGGTAGGATTTACACGTCAATTAACTAAAGATTTATATCAAAAAATAATGCGTTTGCCAAAAGCTAGTCGAGATAACTTGACGACATCTAGTCTGGTCACTCGTTTAACAAGTGATACTTATCAAATTCAGACCGGTATCAATCAATTTCTTCGTCTTTTTTTGCGCGCGCCGATTATTGTTTTTGGCTCGATTATCATGGCATTTTTGATTAGTCCAAGTATTACACTGTGGTTCTTACTCATGGTTGTCATCCTAACAGGTATTATCTATATCATGTCACGCTTGGTAAATCCGCTGTACGCTAAAATTCGCCAGATTACAGATAAAATTGTCAATATGACACGCCAACAACTGCAAGGTATGCGTGTTATTCGTGCCTTTGGGCAAACAAATAAAGAAATTCATGGGTTTAGAGATACCAATGAAATTTATAAGACCTGGCAGATAAAAACAGGAGTTTGGTCTAGCTTGATTAGCCCGTTGACTTTTTTAGTGGTAAATAGCACGTTAGTCATGGTTATTTGGCATGGGAATCTAGCTATTGGACAGGATTTGCTGACGCAAGGGAAATTAGTCGCTTTAGTCAATTACCTTTTGCAAATTTTGATAGAACTGTTGAAACTAGCCATGCTCGTCACTTCTTTGAACCAAAGTTACATCAGCGCTGGACGAATCCAAGAGGTTTTTGAACAGGAAGAGGAAGATGTACTAGCAGAACTGTCAATACGGCATTCTGTTGGTGCTCAATCTATTTCTGCTGAAAATGTTACCTTTACCTATCCACAAGCTGCTAGTCCAGCTTTGGAAAATATTTCGTTTGATGTACTATCTGGTCAGACTTTGGGAGTGATTGGTGGAACAGGCTCAGGAAAATCAACCTTGGTGCAGCTCTTAGCGCATTTGTATACGATTGATACTGGTCAGTTGGCTATTTTCAAAAATGGTCGAAGCCCTAGAAACCTTGAAGAGTGGCGCACTTGGATGAGTTTGGTGCCACAAAAAGCAGAATTGTTCCGCGGTACGATTCGCTCAAATTTATTGCTGGGTTTGGAAGACAAGGTGACGGATGAACAACTTTGGTGGGCTCTTGATATTGCGCAGGCTAGTGACTTTGTACAGGAAAAAGAAGGTCAGCTAGATGCAGTAGTAGAAGCTTTTGGTCGGAATTTTTCCGGTGGTCAACGCCAACGGTTGACGATTGCGCGCGCTATTTTACAAAAAGCACCTTTTCTGGTGCTGGATGATTCCACTTCGGCACTTGATTATTTAACAGAAGCTAAACTATTGCAAGCGATTAAAGAGCAGTTAAAGAACACAAGTTTGATTTTAATTTCACAGCGAACCAATAGCTTGCGTGCAGCTGATCAGATACTTGTCTTGGACAAGGGTCGGCAGGTCGCTCTTGGAAAACATGAAGATTTGCTTCAAACGAGCGCTATTTATCGAGAAATTCATCTCTCACAACATAGTAAGGAGGAAAAGCATGAAAACGAGGTATTCTAAAAGTGGTCTGAAACGCCTTGCAAGTGATTTGTTGCAACAGCGCTGGCTTTTCCTACTAGCTACAATTGGAACAATTGTTCAGGTTGCTTTGACCATTTATTTGCCAATTTTGATTGGAAATGCAGTTGACAGCGTTCTACTTCCTGATGCAAATCAGCATTTGCTTCCAATTCTCTCGAAAATGGGTATGGTGATTGTTGCCAATACAGCGATTCAATGGCTCAATCCTTTAATCTATAATCAGTTGATTTATAGTTATAGTCAGAAACTTCGGGATGCGGTCATTCAAAAAATTCATCGACTTCCCTTGGCTTATCTTGATCGTCAAGGGAGTGGTGATTTAGTGAGTCGATTGACGACGGACGTGGAGCAGTTAAATAATGGTCTGCTCATGGTCTTCAATCAGTTTTTTGTAGGCGTGTTGACTATTCTTGTAACGATTGTGACAATGGCAAAGATTGACTTTTTCATGATGATGTTAGTCTTGCTTTTAACTCCCTTATCTATGCTGATTGCGCGTTTTATTGCCCGTAAAAGTTACAAGCTGTTTCAAAAACAAACAACAGCTCGAGGGCTGCAGACGCAGCTCATTGAAGAAAGTTTCTCTCAAGAAAGTTTGATTCACAGTTTCAATGCCCAAGAGCAATTCATTACGGATTTTACAAAGGGCAATGAGAGCTATGCGGACTATTCTCAGGATGCTATCTTTTATTCCTCTACTGTCAATCCAGCGACGCGCTTCGTGAATGCTCTTATTTATGCCATTGTTGTTGGATTTGGTGCGGTTCGTATCATTAATGGCTCTAGTTTCACAGTTGGACAATTAGTGACATTCTTAAATTATGTCAACCAATACACCAAACCATTCAACGATATTTCGTCTGTTATGGCTGAATTACAAAGTGCCCTTGCTTGTGCAGAGCGCCTGTACATGATTTTAGATGAAAAAGAAGTTGTAGAAACTGGAAAAGAAGAACTCACGAGTGAAGCAGTACAGGGTGCGGTTCATTTTGAGCACGTCCGTTTTGGTTATGAAAAAGATAAACCCTTGATTCACGATTTAAACATGACCGTTCCAGCAGGAAGCAAAGTTGCTATTGTCGGGCCAACTGGTGCTGGAAAATCGACTTTAATCAATCTCCTCATGCGTTTTTATAATGTAGATGCGGGTAAGATTAAGTTAGACGACAGAGATATTACAGATTACACCAGAGTCTCATTTCGCCAGCAGTTTGGTATGGTTTTACAAGAAACATGGCTGAAGACGGGGACAATTCATGAAAATATTGCTTTTGGGCGACCAGAGGCTAGCCGAGAAGAAGTAATTGCAGCAGCTAAAGCTGCTAATGCTCATTTCTTTATTCAGCAATTGCCACATGGCTACGATACTTATCTAGCAGATGCAGGAGATTCTTTGTCACAAGGACAACGGCAGTTATTGACCATTGCGCGTGTTTTTCTAGCGGTTCCTAAAATCCTGATTTTGGATGAGGCAACATCCTCTATTGATACGCGGACTGAAGTGCTCATTCAAGAGGCTTTTAATAAGCTGATGGTAGGAAGAACCAGTTTTATCATTGCTCATCGCTTGTCTACCATTCAGAATGCAGATATCATTTTAGTGTTGGTTGACGGAGATATTGTGGAACATGGCAGTCATCAAGAGCTGATGCGAGCACAAGGCGTTTATTACCAAATGCAGACAGCTCAAGGGAACTTGGCTGTTTAAGATCGACTAGGAGAACAAACTTATAGCTGTTCTTTGCGGACTGGCTCTATTCCTGTCTCAGTCAAGCGATAGATTTTCTGACAAACTTCTTTGAGAAAGGTGCGGTCATGTGAAACGGTAATGATAGCGCCGTTATAATCTGTAAAAAGTTTTCGTACTTGTGGCTGAGAAGTGGGAGAAAAGTTGCGTGTCGGCTCATCTAGCAACAAGACATTTGCTTGATCTAATACCATTTTTAGAAGCAGTAATTTAGCTTTTTGTCCACCAGATAGCTGGGAAATAGAATGTTGCACTTCATTGCGCGTGAATTGCAGACTGGCTAGGTGGGTGAGGATTTTTTCTCGCTCAATACCCTCTCTTGTGGATGTTAGAAAATCTATTGGAGAGTCGACTTCGTTTAAACTATCAGGATAGATTTGAGGCATATACCCTAGCGTAATGCCTTTTTTCTTTTGCAATAGGTTTCGTAGTTCTTTGAGAAAAGTAGATTTTCCGGCACCATTTTCACCAATAATCCCAATCTTTTCCTGCCCTAAGAGTTCAAAATTTATATTTTGGGCTAAAGTGCGCTCTCCTACCTTCAAACACATTTGCTCGAGAGTGACTACTCTTTTTGTAGATGGCAGAGGAGTGATAGCAGGAAATTTCAGATTGATAGCATCTGCCTGTATTGGCAATTCTGTCAGTTCAGACGCTTCTCTCTCAATTCGTTTGCCCTGTGAGAGGACGTTTTTCATTTTTTTAGCCACTAATCTCCCAGCCGTGCTATCATGAGTGTTGCGCAGCACGTGCTCCACACTTTGTTTGACGCGGCGATGTTTTTCCATTGTTTTTTGATATTCTTCTCGTTCTTTTTTTGCATCTTTAGTTTGCTTTTCAAATGCGGTCTGTCTTTGCTGGCTGTAATTTTCATAATCAAGATTCTGTACGGTCGTCCGAGCTTTTTGCTTTTTCTTAACCAATTCCAAATGCACGATTTTTGTTGCTGCATGACTTAAAAGACTTTCATCATGTGAAACAAACATGACTGTTTGAGGTGTATTTTGCAAAAAATTCTCCAGCCAAATCATAGTATCGATGTCTAAATCATTAGAAGGTTCATCTAAAAAGAGAATGTCCCAATTTGTAGAGAGGATTTTTAAAAGCTGCACTTTTAATGTTTCACCACCGGATAAAGTGGCTATTGTTTGCTGACTAGTAAAACGTTCGCTATCAAAATGTAATTCTTGAGCAAAGCGGTAAAGTTTGCTGTAATCTAAGTCTACGTTCAAATCGCCAAAGAAGTAATCGTTGAGGGAGAGCCTTCTTTCATTTTCAGGCAAAGTTTGCGGCAAATAAGCATAATGACTATAGCTTTTCTGAATCTCTCCGGTATAGCTAATATAATCTGAAACAAATCTTTCATCCATAAGTAGTTTTAGAAGGGTCGATTTTCCATTTCCTTCTTCTCCGATAATGCCGGCTTTATCGCCTGCATTGACAGTAAGTGATAAATCGCTAACTAAGTCTTTCAAATCTTTTAAATGGGTAATAGTTAAATGTCGAATTTGTAGCATACAAGTCTCCTTTTGATGTTCATTGTCATTTTAGAGCTAAGAAAAACAGCCCTATTTATCTAGTAGAGCTGTTCTTGTTTTTGGATTGCCAACAAACATTACAAAACGGAGTAGTTTGCAACGAATATATTTATCATTGAGAAGTTTGAAAAAATTTTCTTTTATGAAAAATAGGCAAGAGCATAACAAAAAATCTACTAGATAAAGTTTCCTTTAAGCAATAGATTTCTTGTACATAAACTCCTTACCTCCGAATTTTACTGATTTTAGTGTAGCAAAAAAGGCGTTAAATGTCAAAAGAGTACCGAGAAAAAAGTTTGTCACCAACAATAAATTGAATATAAATGCAAAAAAGAGTTTGGGACAAAAAGATTTTAATTTTTAAAAATCTTAATTATTAAGCCCTTCTAATCTATAATTAAATGCGAAAAGCGAACAAAGCAGAATTCTGATTATCAGAAAACTAGTTTTGTTCGCTTTTTATATTTGAGGTCGGACTTTTGTCCCAGCCTCTAAAGTAGTATTACACATTCAAGACTTTGTCCAAGAAGTCTTTGAGGCGTGGGTGTTGTGGATTGTCAAAGATTTGGTCGGGTTTGCCGTCTTCTAAGAATTCTCCGTCAGCTGTGAAGATGACACGGTTGGCTACTTGACGAGCAAATCCCATTTCATGAGTCACGATAATCATGGTCATGCCTTGCTTGGCCAATTCTTTCATAACATTGAGAACATCTCCAACCATTTCGGGATCAAGAGCAGAAGTAGGTTCGTCAAAGAGCATAATATCAGGATTCATAGCAAGTCCACGTGCAATCGCCACACGTTGTTTTTGTCCACCTGAGAGACTGTCTGGCATGGCATCAGCTTTATCAGAGAGACCGACTTTTTCTAATAATTCCATACCAAGTTTATCTGCTTCAGCTTGTGTCATCCGTTTATGCTCGACAGGAGCAAAGGTGATATTTTCCAAAACTGTCATGTGAGGGAAGAGATTGAAGTGTTGGAAAACCATGCCGATATTTTCACGAACCAAGTCGACATCTGTTTTTTTGTCAGTTAGGTCGAAACCGTCCACGGTAATAGAGCCGCTTGTAACTTCTTCAAGCAGGTTTAGGCTACGTAGAAAAGTTGATTTTCCAGAGCCAGAGGGGCCGATGATGCAGACCACATCTCCTTCGTAGAATTTCGTTGTGATTCCTTTTAGGACTTCATTTTCCCCATAGTATTTATGCAAATCATTGACATCAATTTTTAATTTAGCCATTATTTAATCCTCTTTTCTAAGCGTTTTGCAAGTCTCGTTAAAAGAGTGATGATAATCAAGTAAAAGACTGCTAGGATGGCATACATTTTGAAGCTTTGATAGTTACGAGCAATGATGATTTTACCTGTTTGGAAAAGCTCAACAAGACCGATAGCAGAGACGATTGTAGTATCTTTCAAAGCGATAACAAACTGATTGACGAAGTTTGGTAACATGATTTTTGTTGCTTGTGGCAGAATAATCTTTCTCATTGTCTTGGAATAAGAAATACCAAGACTGCGACTGGCTTCCATTTGTCCAGCTGGAACAGCTTGAATCCCACCACGGACAATTTCTGCAATATAAGCACCTGCATTGAGAGAAAGAGCAATTGTACCAGCTACAAAATCGTTAATCGGACTTTGATGCCCTGTCATTGATTCAATGAGATTTGGAATGCCCCAGAAGATAAAGGCTGCGAGAATCATAAGTGGGATTCCACGGATGACATCCACGAAGATTTCTGAGATGACGCGGAGGGCTTTGACGGGACTCACGCTAAACATTCCAAAGATGATGCCGATGACCATAGCAATAGCAAATGACAGAAGCGCAAGAGCAATGGTGATACCAAGTCCGCTTAACAATTGTTTATAGTTGTTTTGGAGAAGCCCCCAAATGGTTGTTTCATCAACTGTACTGTCTGAAGAGCTAGAAGCAGAGCTAGTCTTTTTCAAATATTTATCAAGAATTTTTTGATATTGACCGTTCTTTTTAATATTTGCCAAACCATTGTTAAACATTTGGATCAATTCAGGATTACTACCTTTTTTCACTGCAAAAGCAGTATCTCCGATAGGGGTTCCCTTGATTGGAGTTTTTAGTTTTTGACCTTGACTAATGGAATATTTGACAACAGGTTCATCGTCCATAACGGCGTCCACAGAGCCAGAGTTTAAACTGTCATACATAGAAGAAGCGTCAGCGAATGTCTTGATTTTATAGCCATACTTGTTTTGATTTTCTGTTAAGAAGGTTTGCGAAGCAGTACCATTTTTAACGCCGACTGTTTTGCCTTTCAAGTCTTTATATGAAGCAATTGTGCTAGATTCTTTAACAGCAAGGATTGCATTTGCAGTATAATATGGTTCTGAGAAATCAAAGGTCTCTTTACGAGCATCTGTCACAGACATTCCTGCAATCATTCCATCAGCTTGTCCAGATTGTACAGCATTTAAAGCGGCATCAAATCCGGGATTTGTGATTTCAATTGTGAAACCTTGGTCTTTGGCAATGGCTTTTATCAAATCCATGTCAATCCCAGTATATTTATTGTTGCTGTCTTGGAAGACGAATGGTGCAAAGGAAGAGTCACTCGCAATGGTATATGTTGATTTTACAGGAGTAGCTTTTTGACCAGCAGGAGTAGTGGTTTCAGGAGTAGAACTAGTTGTTTTCGTAGTTGTAGAACTTGTCCATTTTGTGATGATTTTGTCAAGAGAACCATCTTTTTTCATTTGAGCAAGTGCTTCGTTAAATTCTGTTATCAGATATTCATACTTGCTTCCCTTTTTGACACCAAAAGCAAAACTACCAACAGCCTCTCCTTTTATAGAGATTTTTAAATTTTGACCTTGTTTAATAGCATACTCAATGACTGGTTGGTCGTCCATCATGGCATCAATCGAACCAGAATTCAAGCTGTTGTAAGTCAAATCAGTTGTGTCAAATGTTTTGATAGTAAATTTGTATTTGTTTTTGATTTTTTCTAGAAAGCGTTGAGAGGCAGTTCCGTTTTTAACCCCAACAGTTTTCCCTTTTAATTGGGAATAACTTCTGATTGTATTGGCTTTAGTTGTTGCAATGACAACTTTTGTATCATAATAAGTATCAGACATAGTGAAGACTTTTTCGCGATCTTTGGTCTTTGTCATGCCAGCCATGATAGCATCTGCTTGACCAGACTGAACAGCGTTAACGGCTGCGTCAAAGCCAGGGAAAGTCATATTGATGTCCCAACCTTTTAGTTCAGCAACTTTATTGATGATATCTACATCAATACCTTTATAAGTTTGATCGGAATCTTTAAATTCAAAAGGTGCGTAAGCTGTATCAGATACTACTTTGATTGTATCAGCATGAATGCTTGTTGCTGCAAAGAGTGGTAGTAAAGCTAACAAAAAAGTTATGATTTTTTTCTTCATGAGTCTCTCCTTTAAAGAATATTTTTAAATTATACCAAAAATATCTTTAAAATACAAATATTTTGTATTTTCATGTTAGATTTTATAACATATACGAAAATTTCTTTTTTGATTTGCGTAAAATAAATATGATATAATAATAAAAAATAGAAAGGGAATTTTATGTTTAAATTTCGTATGCTTGATAATGTGAAACAGTCCCGTTACATTCCACCTATTTGGTTGGCAGTTATTCTCTCGATTGTTTTTGTTTATGGAGGTGAAATTGTCGGCGGGCTTGCATTGGTCCCAATTTCGATACTGCTGGGTCTTGTGTTTGGCCTTGTTCATTCTGGGGCAGGCTTTGTAATGATACAAGAACTGATATCGCATTATATGATTTTCATTCAACTCTTCCTCTTTTTCTTTATTTCTTTGGCTCTCTTTCTTTGGGTGAAATGCGTTGAAAAAAGACCTTTTTCAAGTCTTGGTTTTTTTAAGGAAAATTGGTTTAAAGAATTAGGAAAAGGTTTTTTGATTGGAGCGGCACAGTTTTCTCTCATAGTTGTCTTACTTTTGATGACAGGTGTAGGTAGGTTAGAACTCAACCATCTTAGTTTGGAGCCATTTCTCTTTATCATCGCCCTGATTCCGTTTTGGATGTTACAAGGAGGAACAGAAGAACTGGTGACGCGTGGTTGGCTATTTCCGACAGTTACTGCCAAGTCAAATATTTTGGTCGGTATTTTAATCTCTGCTAACCTATTTGGTGCTCTCCATTTACTAAATCCTGGTGTGACGCTTCTTTCGATTGTCAATATTATTCTCGATGGTGCTTTTGCTTGTTTTTACATGCTAAAAACTGACAATATGTGGGGGCTGGCTGGTATTCACGGTGCTTGGAATTTTGTTCAAGGTAACATTTATGGTATTCAGGTCAGTGGTCAGGGAGCAGAAACTTCCGTCTTTGCTTACAATACGAAATCCAACGTAGATTGGCTTTCGGGTGGGGCTTTTGGAGCAGAAGGATCTATTTTCACCAGTCTGGTGTTAATTCTCAGCATTTTCTATCTGTATTGGTCTCTTAAAAAAGAAGATAAATTACCAGCAGCATTACAATTTAGAAAATCAAATCTCACTTAGTTTTACTAGGTGGGCTTCTTATTATCCTAAGTCAGTGATATTTTTAGAAATATGATAAAATAAGAGAAGATTGTATAGAGGAAAAGAATAATGATAAATAGAATTACGGACAATAAATTTAAACTGGTTTCTAAGTATGAGCCCTCAGGAGATCAACCACAGGCGATTGAGCAATTAGTGGATAATATAGAGGGTGGTGAGAAAGCTCAGATTCTCATGGGAGCGACAGGAACTGGGAAGACCTATACTATGAGTCAGGTTATTCAAAAGGTTAATAAACCGACCTTAGTCATCGCTCATAATAAAACTCTGGCAGGTCAGCTTTATGGGGAATTTAAGGAATTTTTCCCTGACAATGCGGTCGAATACTTTGTGTCTTACTATGATTACTATCAACCGGAAGCCTATGTGCCTTCCAGTGATACCTATATTGAGAAGGACAGCTCTGTCAATGATGAGATTGACAAGCTTCGTCACTCAGCAACCTCGGCTCTCTTGGAACGCAACGATGTGATTGTAGTGGCGTCAGTCAGCTGCATTTATGGTCTGGGTTCACCTAAGGAATACTCCGATAGCGTGGTCAGTCTGCGACCTGGTTTGGAGATTTCACGGGATAAACTTCTCAATGATTTGGTGGATATCCAGTTTGAGCGTAATGATATTGATTTTCAGCGGGGAAAATTCCGTGTGCGTGGTGATGTAGTAGAAATTTTTCCGGCTTCTCGCGATGAACATGCCTTTCGGGTGGAATTTTTCGGAGATGAAATTGACCGTATTCGAGAAGTAGAAGCGTTGACGGGACAAGTTTTGGGTGAAGTGGATCATTTAGCCATTTTTCCTGCTACTCACTTTATGACAAATGACGAAAATATGGAGATTGCCATTGCCAAGATTCAAGCGGAATTAGAAGAACAACTAGCCTTTTTTGAAAAGGAAGGGAAACTTTTAGAAGCTCAGCGGCTGAAACAAAGAACTGACTATGATATTGAAATGCTGCGCGAAATGGGCTACACGAATGGCGTAGAGAATTATTCTCGCCATATGGACGGACGGAGCGAAGGTGAGCCACCTTACACTTTACTAGATTTCTTCCCTGATGATTTTTTAATCATGGTGGACGAAAGTCATATGACGATGGGGCAAATCAAGGGTATGTATAATGGTGACCGCTCACGGAAGGAGATGTTGGTTAATTATGGATTTCGCTTGCCTTCTGCCTTGGATAACCGCCCGCTGCGTCGGGAGGAGTTTGAAAGTCATGTTCATCAGATTGTCTATGTATCTGCGACACCGGGCGACTATGAGCGGGAGCAGACGGATACAGTGATTGAGCAGATTATTCGACCAACTGGTCTGCTGGATCCAGAAGTAGAAGTGCGTCCGACTATGGGACAAATAGATGATCTTTTAGGCGAAATCAATGCGCGTGCAGAGAAGAATGAGCGGACCTTTATCACGACGTTGACTAAAAAGATTGCAGAAGATCTGACGGATTACTTTAAAGAAATGGGTGTTAAGGTCAAATACATGCACTCAGATATCAAGACCTTAGAGCGGACAGAAATTATCCGCGACCTGCGGTTAGGTGTCTTTGATGTTTTAGTCGGAATTAACCTGTTGCGTGAGGGAATTGATGTGCCAGAGGTTAGTCTGGTTGCCATTCTTGATGCAGACAAGGAAGGTTTCTTACGTAATGAGCGTGGTTTGATCCAAACTATTGGTCGGGCTGCCCGCAACAGTGAGGGTCATGTCATCATGTATGCGGACACGGTGACTGACTCCATGCAGAAGGCTATGGACGAGACCGCTCGCCGTCGTCAAATTCAGATGGCTTATAATGAAGAACATGGTATTGTACCGCAAACAATCCAGAAAGAAATTCGTGACCTAATCAGTGTAACCAAATCTGTCCTGCCAGACAAAGAAGAAATTGTCGAAATCGAAAGCCTCAACAAGCAAGAGCGCAAGGATATGATCAAGAAACTAGAAGGTCAGATGCAAGAAGCTGCAGGACTTCTCGACTTCGAACTGGCTGCACAGATTCGCGATATGATTTTAGATATAAAGGCAGTGGATTAGAAAGACAAACAAAGCAAGAAGGGAAGAAGAATGCGTTATATTCTCTTACTTCGCGGCATCAATGTCGGTGGGAAAAAAAACAAGGTTATCATGTCTGATTTGAAGGCCGATTTGGCGGAGCTGGGCTTTGAGAACCCTATCTCCTACATCAACAGTGGCAATCTCTTTTTTGACAGTCAGGAGCACGAGGAAAAGATTAGGACGATTTTGACGGCTTATTTCAGTTAATCCTATGACTTTCCAATCCCTTTTGTCCTGCTCGGCTCTGCTATTCTCTAAGAAGAAGTGGCAAAACTGTCTGCTTGGTGGCAGGATGAGGCAGCCTATCGGCGCGATGTCCTCTTTTACCTGCTGGAAGCCAGTCGCGAGCAGATAGAGGGGCGGGGAGCTGCTGCATTTCGGTCAGATAGCCTTCTTTTACAGAAATAGCGATCAGGCTGACTATCTCAAGTCCAACTACCACAAGAAGCTACTCAAATCTAGCTTTTACAAGTCTTTGACTATTCGCAATGGGAAAACCTTTCAGAAAATTTTGGAGTTGGCAGATACTAGTTAAAGAGGCATTATTTTGTTTTTTTGGAAAACTAATGACAAATTGTTAATGAATATATATGTTTGAATAAAGAAAAAGAGTTTTTACTTTTATTTTCATCATGCTGAAAACATTCAATAGATAGGAGAATTTATGATTGAATTTAAGAATGTTACAAAAGTGTACGATGACAAGATAGCGTTGAATCATCTGAATTTAACGCTTCAGAGTGGAGAAATTGTAGGATTAATTGGACACAATGGTGCTGGAAAATCAACAACGATTAAATCATTGGTTAGTGTGATTAATCCAACGCATGGTCAGATTTTTGTGGATGGCAAGGAATTAGCAGCTAATCGGTTGGAAATCAAGAAGAAAATTGGTTATGTAGCTGATTCGCCAGATTTGTTTTTACGTCTGACAGCAAATGAATTCTGGGAATTGGTTGGAACTTCTTATGATATGAGTCCTTCAGATTATGAGAAACGTTTAACGGATCTACTGGAATTATTTGATTTTACAGCTCATCGCTATGAAGTTATTGAATCGTTTTCACATGGAATGCGACAAAAAGTATTTGTCATTGGTGCTCTTTTGTCTGATCCAGATATCTGGGTGTTGGATGAGCCTTTAACTGGTTTGGATCCGCAGGCGGCTTTTGACCTTAAGCAAATGATGCGAGAGCATGCAGATAAAGGGAATACTGTTTTGTTCTCAACCCATGTTTTAGAAGTGGCAGAGCAATTGTGTGACCGTATTGCCATTCTCAAAAAGGGAGAATTGTTGTTTTACGGTACGATTGAGGAATTGAAAGGTCAACATCCTGAAAAATCATTAGAAAGTATTTACCTCAGTTTGGCTGGTCGTAGAGAAGAGGTGAGTCCTGATGCGTCTTAAAGCGATTCGATCCCTCATTCATGCAAATATCATTTATACGACGCAATCAACTAGGCTTTCTAGTTATCGTAAAAAACAGCAAAAAAATCCAAAGAAAAAAGGAAATGTTGCTAGAAATCTAGTGATGAACTATCTCTACGTTGGAATTTTGTATGCTTGTATATTTGGTGTACAGGGTGCTTTTTTACCGCTTGCTCAAAATCCAGGGCTGTTTTCGAATTTTGTCAGCATCTTTTATCTTTTCATCTTTGCACAGGGATTTCTTTCCTTTTACAATGTTTTTTATGAAAGTAAAGACTTGCAAGCTTACCGACCTTATGCCTTTAGTGAGAGCGAAATTATGGTTGGGAAAGGATTTTCTGTTCTTTTAACTACTTTAATGGGAGTGTTTCCCATTGTTATTTACTTTATTGGTTTGCAAATGCAATCAGGTCAACCAATCTGGCTTGCAATCCCTATTCTGCTTATTTCGTTAGGAGTACTGTTTTCGACACTTATTTTCCTTCTTTTGGTTGGTGTTCATTTTATTACAAAAACAACTATTTTTAGGAAATACAAAAAACTTGCCTCTAATATTTTATTGGCTCTTGCTACAATAATGGCTTTTGGTGCGATTTTATTGGTGAATTTGCAAAATAACTCTAACGTTAAAAACGCAATATTGCAGGATCAACCTGCTTATTTTCCGCCAATGACGATTTTTCATGATTTCAGTATGCAACCTTTTGCTTTGAATTCCTTGCTGGGAATGGGAGCTTGGGTAGTCGTAGCTGCTATATTATTTATAATTGTTAAGCGAAAGGTTTTACCAGAATTTTATGAAGCTGCAATGACCACAACAGCAACGGTCAATAGACAAAAACGAACGAAAATTTTCAAGATGAATGGACTTAGGAACTTTCCGCAGTTTGTGTTGCGCTATCAATTAAACCTAATCAGTGATGGCTCCGTCTTATTACAAACTCTTTTGATGCCTAGTGTGTTACCTTATTTTATTCTAATTCCGTTAATGGCTAGTTTTATGCAGTATCGTGAAATGATTTCTCCTTATTTGACAACCAGATTTGCTTTTCCACTGATGTTGATAGCAACATTTGTAGCAAGTTTAAATACAGGTGGAGCAAATTTAACAGGAATTGGCATTTCACTTGAACGTGAAAATTATGATTATTTGAAAGTATTACCTTTTGATATGGCACGTTATCTTAAACTTAAGTTTTGGAATTTATTTGTCATTCAATCCATTTTACCATTCATTTTATTGACAATTTTTTCCTTTGTTGTCGGCGTGCAACCAGTTGCTATTGTCTTGATGATTGTAGCTTGGACATTGACCTGTTTAGCATGGAGTGCATGGGGATATCATCGTGATAAACGCCTACAAGTGACCAATTGGTCAAATGTGACGGAATTATTTAATCGTGAAAATAATTCACTAAAGATGATTTTAGGAATTGTTGCTATGATTATTTACATAATCATTATTGCAATAAGCGCTTATTTCATTCTTGTATCACCAGATTTAGTGGGCTATTTGTTAGCAGGTACTTTTCTGATTGCTCTTGCAATGATGGCATTTTTACTGACAAATTATTATTTGAAAAAAGTTCAAACTGAAGTAGAAAATTAAGCTGAAAATTTTTGAATATTTACTATGTTTTTATTGCTTAGCAAGAATATATTGATAAGAGATCTATGTATTTTAGTGTGTGCTTTGAAACATCTATATACTAAATTTATGCTATAATAAATGCTATGTATACCAAACCAACTTCTGCCTATGTACACATTCCGTTTTGTACTCAAATTTGTTATTATTGTGATTTCTCTAAGGTCTTTATCAAAAATCAGCCAGTTGACGCCTACTTAGAGCACTTGCTTCAAGAATATACTTCTTATGATATAAAGCATTTACAGACGCTTTATATCGGTGGTGGGACACCGACAGCTCTTTCAGCGAAGCAGCTGGAGTTTTTATTGGCAGAGCTGACGAAAAAGCTGGATTTGTCATTGTTAGAAGAATTGACTATTGAAGCTAATCCAGGAGATTTGGATCCGGATAAGATTGCTGTTTTAAAAGATTCGGCTGTTAACCGAGTGTCTTTGGGTGTTCAGACTTTTGACAATCGCATGCTCAAGCAAATTGGGCGTAGCCATTTAGAGAAAGATATTTATGAAAATATCACTAATCTGAAGTTCGCTGGTTTTGATAATATCTCTATTGATTTGATCTATGCACTGCCCAAGCAGACCATGGACAACGTGCGGGAAAATGTGGCCAAGGCCATTGCACTAGATATCCCTCACATGAGTCTTTATAGCTTAATTCTAGAAAATCACACGGTTTTTATGAACCGGATGCGGCGTGGAAAGCTGCCTTTACCGAAGGAGGACTTGGAAGCAGAGATGTTTGAGTATATCATTGAGGAGTTGGAAAAAGCTGGGTTTGAACACTATGAGATTTCTAACTTTTCTAAACCAGGTTTTGAGAGTCAACACAATCTCATGTACTGGGATAATGCGGAATATTTTGGTATTGGGGCAGGGGCTTCTGGTTATGTCAATGGGGTTCGCTACAAGAATCATGGTCCGATTCGTCATTATTTAGAGGCGGTTGAAAAAGGCAATGCGCGTGTGAATGAAGAACATCTGAGTAAGCAAGAGATGATGGAAGAAGAAATGTTTCTGGGCTTGCGCAAAAAGTCAGGTGTTTCTAAAAAGCGTTTTGAAGAAAAATTTGGCATTTCTTTTGAGCAGCAGTACGGTCATGTAGTAACTGAACTTATTGAGCAAGGACTCTTAGTACCTGACAAAGAAATCGTTCGTATGACTAAAAAGGGTCTATTTTTGGGTGATACGGTCGCAGAGAAATTTATATTGGAGTAAATTATGGGTTTAACTTATCAAACGAAAATGAAAATTCCGTTTGACATGGCGGATATGAATGGTCATATCAAGTTGCCTGCTGTCATTTTGCTGTCCTTACAGGTATCAGGTTTGCAGTCTATTGACTTGGGGATTAGCGACCAGTATATGCTGGAGAAATACAATCTGGTCTGGATTATTACTGACTATGATATCGATGTGGTACGGCTGCCTAAATTTGGTGAAGAAATGACGATTGAAACAGAAGCGCTTTCCTATAATCGTCTCTTTTGTTATCGTCGTTTTACCGTTTTTGATGAAAATGATGTTGCCGTGATTGAAATGATGGCTACCTTTGTTCTTATGGACAGAGACAGTCGAAAAGTGCATGCTGTAGAGCCAAAGATTGTCGCACCTTATGAAGCAGAATTTTCTAAAAAGTTGATTCGTGGTCCAAAATATCCAGAACTGAAAGATTCGACCAGTAAAGATTATCATGTTCGGTTTTATGATTTAGACATGAATGGTCATGTCAACAACAGCAAGTATTTGGACTGGATTTTTGAAGTTATGGGAGCTGATTTTCTCATGAAATACGTTCCCAAAAAAGTTCACCTCAAGTATGTCAAGGAAGTACGACCTGGTGGGCAGATTACCTCTAGCTATGATTTGAATGGATTAGAGAGCAATCATCAGATTTCCAGCGATGGTGATACCAATGCACAAGCTATGGTAACTTGGCAAGAAATTTCATAAGAGAAACAATAGAAAGAGAAGTATGACCTACAAAGGATATTTAATTGATTTAGACGGAACGATTTATAAAGGAAAAGACCGTATTCCTACGGGTGAAGCTTTTGTCCATGAATTACAACGACGCAACATTCCATATTTATTTGTGACGAACAATACAACACGTACTCCTGAGACTGTTCAAACAATGCTAGCGGAACAATTCAATGTTGAAACGCCGATTGAAACGATTTATACAGCGACTTTAGCAACGGTTGACTACTTAAATGATAAAAATCTAGGCAAGAAAGTCTATGTTATCGGTGATGTCGGACTTAAGCAAGCCATTGCAGAAGCTGGCTATGTCGAAGATACTGATAACCCAGATTATGTAGTTGTTGGATTGGACTGGGAAGTGGACTATGAAAAATTGTCAATTGCTACTTTAGCTATTCAAAAGGGAGCTCATTTCGTAGGAACCAATCCAGATCTTAATATTCCGACAGAGCGCGGTCTCATGCCTGGAGCAGGATCGATTATTACTCTCATTGAAGTAGCAACTCGTGTGAAACCTGTTTATATCGGGAAGCCAAATGCAATTATCATGGAAAAGGCGGTTGAGCATCTAGGACTACCACGCGAGGAAGTGATAATGGTTGGGGATAATTACCTGACGGACATTCGGGCTGGGATTGACAATGGTATCCCTACGCTTCTGGTGACAACTGGCTTTACGAAACCAGAAGAAGTGCCAGGCTTGCCAATCCAACCAGATTATGTACTTTCTAGCCTAGCGGAGTGGGATTTTGATGCGCACTAAACTGACCTTTTGGCTGAGTATGCTCTGCTTTTTAGCAACAGCCATTTTGTTGACCATTTATCTGACTTGGCTGTTTTATCCTTTGGAAATTTCTTGGTTGCATTTAGAAAATCAAGTTTACCTCAAATCTGCAACCATTCAGCACAATTTCAATGTTTTGATGAATTACCTAACCAATCCATTTCAGCAAAAGCTCTCCATGCCTGATTTTCGCTCATCAGCAGCAGGTCTGCACCATTTTCAAGTCGTGAAATATCTTTTTCATCTGGCGCAAGTTGCTTTTCTAGCAACCTTACCAGCGGTTTGTTTGTTTGTAAAAAACATTATAAAAAAAAGCTATCTATCTGTCTTTTCAAAGGCGATTTTAGCTATTATTTGGTTGCCTATTGTAATTGCTGGTGTGGCGCTGGGGATTGGCTTTGATGCGTTTTTCACTCTCTTTCATCAGATTTTATTTGCTGGGGATAATACTTGGTTGTTTGACCCTGCTAAAGATCCTGTTATTTGGATATTGCCAGAAGAATTTTTCCTCCACGTCTTTCTTTTGTTTTTTGTTCTTTATGAAATCTTTGCTGTGGGGCTATACCTGTGGAGTCGAAAAAGCTATTTGAAGAAGGAGGGAAACTGATGCTAGTCAATCAGCAAGTACGAAAAGATATTGGTTTGTTCTCTGCTTTATGTCTACTGTATGTGGTCGTAATGGCAATGATTGGTCTGATTTATCAAACGATTGTAACCTTGTTTCAAGCGATTCGTTATTCCGGAAATCTTGAGAGAATCCAAAAAGCAACGGAAAGTTTTATGTCACGCGATGGCAGCTATTATCTAATTGCTGTTTGTGCAGGAGTATTTATCTTTTGGTTGTATCGGGACGGAAAATTATTTAAGTCTGATTTACGAACGCAGAAAAGGGTCATGACGCCAAAAACGTTTGGGATAGTTTTATCATTCTTACTTCTGGGTCAATTAGGTTTTGTACTCTTTAATCAAATATTCGAAGCAGTGTTGAATATCTTTGGATTTAGCTTATTTAAAGCCATTGAATCAGCTTCCGCAGGCTCAGATAGTGTAACGATGTTTTTGTATGCAGGTTTTTTCGGTCCTGTTTCAGAAGAATTGATTTTTCGCGGGGCAGGCTTACGAACATTTGAAAAATATGGAAAAGTCTTTGCGATTTTGATGTCTTCCCTCATATTTGGTTTATTTCATGGAAATATCCCGCAGTTCTTTTTTGCAGCTTTTGTTGGAATTATCTTCTCTTATGTGACCTTGGAGTATTCAATTCTCTGGGCAATGGTTTTCCACGTTTTTAATAACTTGGTCATCGGAGATGGTTTAACTTATTTGTATTCGTTTTTGCCGGACGATATAGGTGGTCTCTTACACTTATTTATCCTGCTAGTCGGTGCAAGTGTCGCAGTAATTTTCCTGATTAAAAACAAAGCAGACATAAAAATGTATGTACAAGAAAATCGTTCATTTCCAGGGGCCTATAGGCAAGCTTTTCGTTCTGTTTGGTTCTGGATTTTTACAATCTTCATGTTTTTAACATCTTTGACCTTGATAAGTCATTTGTGAAAGAAGATTTTTGAAAGGACTTTCAACTTTCTTTCATTTATGATAAAATAAAGGTAACAAAAGAGGAGCGTGTCAATCATGGAACAAACATTTTTTATTATAAAACCAGACGGCGTAAAACGTGGCTTGGTTGGAGAAGTACTGAAGCGCGTAGAACAACGTGGTTATAAAATCGAACGTTTGGAAATGAGAACCAATGTTTCAAATGAGTTAATTGATCAGCATTATGAAGCCCTATTAACGAAAGATTTTTATCCTTCAATCCGTGATTATATGACAAGCGGACCTGTGATTATCGGTGTTTTATCGGGAAGCCAAGTAATTTCAGGTTGGCGTCACATGATGGGTGCTACTCGTCCGGAAGAAGCTCTACCGGGAACTATTCGCGGAGATTTTGCACAAGCAGCTGAAGCTGGTGAAACGATTCAAAATGTTGTTCATGGTTCAGATTCTGAAGAATCTGCCAAACGGGAAATTGCGCTTTGGTTTGGTAATCATTAAAACATAGTAGTATAAATTCGAGAGAGTACAGATAGCGATTGCTTTTGTTCTCTCTTTTTTACTATCCGAATTGTACTGGGTGTGTTATAATAAAAAGGAATTGGAAATGTTTTAATATACTGAAAATTGATTGTTTTATCAAGGAGGAGATATGTCAGACAAACAAATTCATTTGGTTATCGTGACGGGAATGAGTGGAGCGGGAAAGACCGTAGCCATCCAGTCTTTTGAAGATTTGGGCTATTTTACGATTGATAATATGCCCCCCACGCTGGTTCCTAAATTTTTGCAGTTAATCGAAACAACGCAAGACAACGACAAGATTGCTATGGTTGTAGATATGCGTAGTCGTTCCTTCTTTTCTGAGATTCAGAAAGTTCTAGATGAGATTGAAAGTAACGCTGGACTTGATTTTAAGATTTTGTTTTTAGATGCGGCAGATACAGAATTAGTTGCACGTTACAAGGAAACGCGGCGTAGCCACCCCTTAGCAGCAGACGGTCGTATTTTAGACGGTATCAAGCTAGAACGTGAGTTACTAGCACCGTTGAAAAACATGAGTCAAAACGTGGTAGATACGACCGAATTAACACCGCGCGGGTTGCGTAAAACCATTTCTGAACATTTTTCAGATCCAACGAAACTCCAATCGTTTCGCATTGAAGTGGTGAGTTTTGGCTTTAAATATGGTCTTCCGCTAGATGCCGACCTTGTCTTTGATGTGCGTTTTTTACCAAATCCATATTACCAACCAGAACTTCGCAATCAAACAGGACTTGATAAACCAGTTTATGATTATGTGATGAATCATACGGAGTCAGAAGAATTTTATCAGCACTTAGTGGCTCTTATCAAACCGATTTTACCGGGCTACAAAAAAGAGGGGAAATCTGTTTTAACAATTGCGGTTGGTTGTACAGGCGGTCAACACAGAAGCGTAGCTTTTGCACAACGTCTAGCAGATGATTTGGCAAGCGAATGGACCGTTCACTCATCACATCGAGACAAAGACCGCAGAAAGGAAACGGTGAATCGTTCATGAGGAGACCAAAGATAGCCGTTATCGGTGGTGGTACAGGGATTTCAGTCATTTTGAACAGTTTGCGTAAGAAAGATGTAGACATTGCTGCTATTGTGACGGTCGCTGATGACGGTGGAAGTTCGGGGGAATTGCGAAAAAACATTCAACAATTGACACCGCCCGGTGATTTGCGAAATGTTTTGGTGGCTTTATCGGACATGCCGCGCTTTTATGAAAAAGTTTTTCAATATCGCTTTGCAGATGAAGACGGTGCTTTAGCTGGACATCCACTGGGGAACTTGATTATTGCAGGTATTTCAGAAATGCAAGGGTCGACTTACAACGCTATGCAGCTATTGACTAAGTTTTTCCACACAACTGGCAAAATTTATCCGTCTTGTGATATACCTTTAACGCTTCATGCTGTATTTACTGATGGAAGCGAAGTCGCTGGAGAAAGTCATCTCGCAGAACACCAAGGTATGATTGAACGAGTTTATGTCACCAATACCTATAATGACCAGAAGCCGGTGGCTAGTCGCAAAGTGGTAGAGACGATTTTAGAAAGTGATATGGTTGTTTTGGGACCAGGGTCATTGTTTACCTCTATCTTACCCAATATGATGATTGAAGAAATTGGACAAGCTCTTTTAGAAACAAAGGCGGAAATCGCTTATGTCTGCAATATTATGACCCAGCGTGGTGAAACCGAGCATTTCACAGATAGTGACCACGTGGCTGTTTTGCATCGACATTTAGGAAAACGATTTATTGATACTGTTTTGGTGAATATTGAGGAAGTTCCTCAAGAGTATATGAATTCTAATAAATTTGATGAGTATTTGGTGCAGGTTGAGCATGATTTTAAAGGTTTGAAAGAGCAAGTACCTCGTGTCATTTCGTCTAATTTTCTTCGCTTGGAAAATGGCGGAGCTTTTCATGATGGTGAATCAGTCGTCGATGAACTTATGCAGATTATACAGGTGCGCAAATGAGTTTTACCATTAAAGTGAAAGAAGAACTGCTTGGCCTAGGCAAAAAAGATAAAACGGAATTATCGGCTATCATTAAGATGTCAGGCAGTTTAGGAATTTCTAGTCAAGGCTTAACATTATCTGTTACGACAGAAAATGCAAAAATCGCTCGTCACATTTATGAATTGTTGGCAGCTTTTTATCAAGTCAAATCGGATATTCGTCATCATCAAAAAGCGAATCTTCGGAAAAATCGTGTTTATACTGTTTTTTTAGACGAAGGTGTGGAACAAATTTTAGCTGATTTACACTTGGCAGACTCCTTTTTTGGGATTGAAGCAGGCATTGACCAAGCTATTTTATCAGATGATGAAGCGAGCCGATCGTATTTACGAGGAGCCTTTTTATCCACGGGCAGTATGCGTGATCCAGATTCTGGGAAATATCAACTGGAAATCTTGTCGGTCTATTCTGACCATGCGGAAGATTTAGCCGCTTTGATGCGAAAGTTTTTATTGGATGCCAAGACAATTGAGCGCAAAAAAGGCTCAGTAACCTATCTGCAGCGAGCTGAGGACATTATGGACTTTTTGATTGTGATTGGGGCTATGAAAGCAATGACTGAGTTTGAGTCGGTCAAGCTCTTGCGAGAGGCTAGAAATGATCTGAATCGAACGAATAATGCGGAAACGGCGAATATTGCTCGAACGGTGACAGCTAGCATGAAAACCATTCATAACATTAGCAAAATCATTGGCACAGTTGGTTTAGAGAGCTTGCCGGTTGATTTGCAAGAGGTAGCTTATCTGCGTGTCAATCATCCGGATTATTCTATCCAGCAGTTGGCAGAAAGTCTTAGTAAGCCTTTGACGAAAAGTGGTGTCAATCATCGCTTGAGGAAAATCAATAAAATCGCAAATGAGTTGTAGAAAATGCAAAGAAATGGGGATTATATATTATAGGCGGAATCAATTTGAAAATTTCCATTAAAACTTTACGGTTTTCTCTTGAAAATTTTCAAAAAGTGTGATATAGTAATAAAAATTAAATAATCCTTTAAATCTGTCCCGTGAGGCAGACAAGGAGTCAAAGTATAAGATGGTATAGTACAGTGAGGCTGTTAGCAGTTTCTCTATGCTTACCTAGATTTTCTGAAGTCTCCTTGTGAAGGAGACTTTTTCTTTTAACTTTTTATACAGGAGGTTTTCCATGAAAACAAAAGAAGTTGTTGATGGTTTGACAATGAAACGTGCCATTACACGGATCACTTATGAAATCATTGAGCGCAACAAAGAGCTAGACAAGATTGTCTTGATTGGTATAAAAACACGGGGTGTTTACATTGCACAGCGGATTCAAGAACGATTAGCGCAACTTGAAAAGATTGATGTACCTATCGGTGAGTTGGATACCAAACCATTCCGCGATGATTTTAAAGTGGAAGAAGACACAACACATGTTCCTGTTGATATTACAGACCGCGAAGTCATCTTGGTAGATGATGTCCTCTATACAGGACGCACCATTCGTGCTGCTATTGATAATCTAGTTAGCTTGGGACGTCCATCACGCGTGAGCTTGGCTGTTTTAGTAGACCGCGGACACCGTGAATTGCCGATTCGAGCAGATTATGTGGGCAAAAACATTCCAACTAGTCGAACAGAAGAAATTATTGTGGAAATGATAGAACAGGATGGTCAAGACCGTGTCTTGATTGCGGAGGAGTTATAAGAAAATGAGTCAAGATGTGAAATATGATGTACACGATATGCCAAAACCTGGTTTGCTTGTAGGATTGTCCTTTCAGCATTTGTTTGCCATGTTTGGAGCAACGGTTCTTGTTCCAATTCTGGTTGGAATCGACCCAGCAGTTGCCTTGTTTTCAAGCGGTCTAGGAACCTTGGCACACTTAACAGTCACCAAGTACAAAGTGCCAGCTTATATGGGGTCTAGTTTCGCTTATATTGCAGCTATGCAAATGTTGATGAAAACAGACGGTATCGCAGCAGTCGCTCAAGGTGCCATTACAGGTGGTTTGGTTTACTTCATTGTAGCTCTTATTGTGAAGTTCGCTGGGAATGCTTGGATTGATAAGATTTTGCCGCCAGTTGTGGTAGGACCAATCATTATGGTCATCGGACTAAGCCTAGCAAGCACAGCTGTAAATGATGTCATGCTAAAAGACGGTAAATACAATTTAACTTATTTCATCATTGGAATTGTCACTCTCTTTGCAGTCATCCTCTTTAATATCTATGGTAAAAAGATTGTTGGAATTATTCCAGTGCTGTTAGGCTTGATTGTCGGATATGTCTTCGCGCTCATTCTTGGAGTGGTAACAGGAGAAGAAATTATTTCCTTTGCAAAAGTCTCTCAAGCTTCATGGTTCCATGTCCCACCTATGCACCTTCCTTTCTTAGACTATAATGTAAAATTTTATCCAAGTGCGATTTTAACAATGGCTCCAATTGCATTTGTAACTATGACAGAGCACTTTGGTCATGTTATGGTATTGAATAGCTTGACCGGAAAAGATTTCTTTAAAGACCCAGGATTGGATAAAACTCTTGCCGGAGATGGTCTTGCACAAGTTATCGCTGGGATTTTCGGTGCGCCACCAGTAACGAGTTACGGTGAAAATATCGGTGTGATGGCTCTCAATAAAATCTATAGCGTTTATGTTATTGCAGGTGCAGCAGTACTTGCGATTGTGATGAGTTTTGTTGGGAAAGTTTCTGCCCTCTTGCAATCCATTCCAACTCCAGTTCTAGGCGGTATTTCTATTGCGCTCTTTGGAGTCATCGCTTCTAGTGGTTTGAAAATTTTAATTGAAAAGCAAACGGACTTTGACAATAAGAAAAATCTGTTGATTGCTAGTGTGATCTTAGTCGCTGGGATTGGCGGCTTAACCTTGCAACTTTCAGGTCTGCAAATTTCAGGGGTTGCCTTGTCAACGGTTCTTGGAATTGTGCTCTATCTTATCTTGCCAGAACCTAAAAATTAGTTTGAATTCTTAACTTTATTGAAAGAAACGCCGTATCTAATAAAAGGAGAAATACACCATGTCATCTAATCAAATCGCTCTTAAAAATGTTGTCTCTATGGAAACTCTTACCAATGAGGAAGTCTTAAGTTTAATCAAACGTGGCATTGAATTTAAAAATGGAGCGAAAGCTCATTATGATGAACAACATATTATCGCTAATCTCTTCTTTGAGCCCTCTACGCGAACACATAAAGCCTTTGAAGTAGCGGAATTAAAACTAGGTTGTGACCTTTTGGATTTTGATTCAAAGACCAGCTCTATCAACAAAGGAGAGACCTTATATGATACGATTTTAACCATGTCAGCGCTCGGAGTGGATGTCTGTGTCATTCGTCATCCAGAAGTGGACTATTACAAGGAATTAGTTGAAAGTCCAACGATTACAACTTCAATTGTGAATGGTGGTGATGGCTCTGGACAACATCCGAGTCAAAGTTTGCTAGATTTGATGACCATTTATCAAGAGTTTGGGCATTTTGATGGCTTGAAGATTGCGATTGCAGGTGACTTAGATCATTCGCGTGTGGCGAAGTCAAATATGCAAATCTTGAAGCGTCTGGGTGCAGAACTTTATTTTGCAGGTCCAGAAGTATGGAGAAGTGAAGAATTTGCAGATTATGGGCAATTTGTCACACTTGATGAAGTCGTTGACCAAGTAGACGTCTTAATGCTTCTGCGCGTGCAGCACGAGCGCCATGATGATGATTCACTCTTTTCAAAAGAAAATTACCATAAAATGCATGGTCTAACACAGGAACGATATGATAAGCTGAAAGATACAGCCATCATCATGCATCCGGCCCCAGTAAATCGTGATGTGGAAATTGCAGACCACTTAGTGGAAGCTCCAAAATCTCGTATTGTAGAACAAATGACAAATGGTGTATTTGTTCGGATGGCAATTATCGAGTCTGTCCTAAATGGACGAAAAAAATAATAAGCATTAATACGTTGTTGCAATAACAAACGGAGGGGAAAATGGAAAAACGCTTGTTAATTCTGGAAGATGGAACAGTATTTGAAGGAGAGGCGTTCGGTGCTGATATGGATGTGACTGGAGAAATCGTCTTTAATACAGGTATGACCGGCTATCAAGAATCTATTACAGATCAGTCTTATAATGGACAAATCTTAACCTTTACTTATCCGTTAATCGGAAATTATGGAATTAACCGTGATGACTACGAATCGATCACTCCTACTTGTAAAGGAGTGGTCGTTTATGAGTGGGCACGCCGAGCGAGCAATTGGCGTAATCAGATGACTTTGGACGAGTTTTTAAAAGTCAAGAAAATTCCAGGAATTGCTGGTATTGATACACGGGCATTGACGAAAATCATTCGGCAGCATGGAACGATGAAAGCAACAATAGCCAATGTAGGCGACCAAATGGTGCATCTGCAAGATCAGTTGAAGGCGACCGTTTTGCCGACCGATAATATCAAACAAGTTTCAACAAAGACACCGTATCCAGCACCGGGTTCGGGTCCTAGTATTGTGTTAGTTGATTTTGGGTTGAAACATTCGATTCTTCGTGAATTAGCGGCACGCAATTGTAATGTGACAGTTGTTCCCTATGATACAAGTGCAGCAGATATTCTTCACCTTCACCCTGACGGTGTCATGTTATCCAACGGTCCAGGTAATCCAGATGATGTACCGCAAGTGCTAGACATGATTCGAGGGATTCAAGGTAAAATTCCTCTTTTTGGTATCTGCATGGGACATCAACTTTTTAGTAAGGCAAATGGAGCTCAGACTTATAAAATGAAATTCGGTCACCGTGGTTTTAATCATGCTGTCAGAGAGATTGCGACAGGGCGAATTGATTTTACCAGCCAAAATCATGGTTATGCTGTTAGTCGGGAAAATTTTCCGAGCGAGTTGCTGATTACACATGAGGAAATCAATGACAAGTCTATTGAGGGTGTGCGACATCGGTTTTTCCCTGCTTTTTCAGTGCAGTTTCATCCTGATGCTGCACCAGGACCACATGATGCCAGTTATCTCTTTGATGAGTTTATGGAAATGATTGATGCTTTTAAACAACAGCATAGTTCATTGTAATCAATGGATTAGGAATAGGAGAAAAACATGCCAAAACGTACAGATATTCAGAAAATTATGGTGATTGGCTCTGGTCCCATTGTCATTGGACAGGCTGCTGAGTTTGATTATGCAGGAACGCAGGCTTGCTTGTCTTTGAAAGAAGAAGGCTACACAGTCGTTTTAGTTAATTCCAATCCTGCAACGATTATGACAGACAAGGAAATTGTTGACAAGGTTTATATTGAACCAATCACGCTGGAATTTGTCACTAGAATCTTACGGAAAGAGCGACCAGATGCACTTCTGCCGACATTGGGTGGGCAAACAGGACTCAATATGGCAATGGAATTATCCAAAGAAGGTATCTTGGATGAGCTAGGTGTCGAACTTTTAGGAACTAAGCTGTCGGCTATTGACCAAGCTGAGGATCGTGATTTGTTTAAGCAGCTCATGGAAGAGCTGGAACAGCCTATTCCAGAATCTGAAATTGTAAATACAGTCGAAGAAGCGGTAGACTTTGCAGCGAAAATAGGCTACCCAGTCATTGTTCGCCCAGCCTTTACCTTAGGGGGAACTGGCGGCGGAATGTGTGCCAATGAGGAAGAATTGCGAGAGATTGCTGAAAATGGTCTGAAATTATCTCCGGTGACTCAGTGTTTGATTGAGCGCTCTATTGCTGGTTTCAAGGAAATTGAGTACGAAGTTATGCGCGATGCAGCCGACAATGCTTTGGTGGTCTGCAATATGGAAAACTTTGATCCAGTCGGTGTACACACAGGTGATTCCATTGTCTTTGCACCAACGCAAACTATTTCGGATTATGAAAATCAAATGTTGCGGGATGCTAGCTTGAAAATTATCCGTGCTCTAAAAATCGAAGGAGGCTGTAATGTGCAGTTGGCATTGGATTCACATAGCTTTAATTACTATGTCATTGAAGTCAATCCGCGCGTGTCTCGTTCATCTGCCTTAGCTTCTAAAGCAACGGGTTATCCTATTGCTAAATTGGCCGCAAAAATCGCCATTGGCTTGACACTAGATGAAGTTATTAATCCGGTCACAGGCACAACTTATGCCATGTTTGAACCGGCTCTGGATTATGTTGTAGCTAAAATTCCACGTTTTCCTTTTGATAAATTTGAACATGGAGAACGTCATCTGGGAACGCAGATGAAAGCTACCGGTGAGGTCATGGCTATTGGGCGTAATATCGAAGAAAGCTTGCTCAAAGCCTGTCGTTCTCTGGAAATTGGTGTTGATCATAATGAAATGCCAGAACTAAATCAAGTGGCAGATGATGATTTACTAGAAAAAGTCGTCAAAGCGCAAGATGATCGTCTTTTTTATATATCTGAAGCCATTCGCCGTGGCTATGATATTGAAGAAATTGCAAAGTTAACCAAGATTGATTTGTTCTTTCTGGATAAATTGCTTCACATTCATGAATTAGAGCAGAAGTTAATGACTCATATTGGAGATGCAAATCTGCTTAGACAGGCTAAGCAAAACGGCTTTGCAGATACTAAATTAGCTCGGCTTTGGAAAATGACAGCAGAAGAAATACGTCAATTTCGTAAAGAAGAGCGGATTCTTCCAGTCTATAAAATGGTTGACACCTGTGCAGCTGAGTTTGAATCAAGCACACCATATTTTTATTCTACTTATGCTTTTGAAAATGAATCAATCAAGTCAGAAAAAGAGTCTGTTCTAGTGTTGGGCTCTGGACCTATTCGAATTGGTCAAGGAGTAGAATTTGACTATGCTACTGTGCATTCTGTCAAGGCCATTCAAGCAGCTGGCTATGAAGCAATCATTATGAATAGTAATCCTGAAACGGTCTCAACAGATTTTTCGGTTTCTGACAAGCTTTACTTTGAACCCTTGACTTTTGAAGATGTCATGAATGTCATTGAACTGGAGCAGCCAAAGGGAGTCATCGTCCAATTTGGTGGACAAACCGCTATCAATCTAGCTGAGCCATTGTCAAAAGCTGGCGTGAAAATTTTAGGTACTCAGGTAGCTGACCTTGACCGTGCAGAAGACCGTGATTTGTTTGAACAGGCTCTTAAGGATTTGAATATTCCGCAGCCACCAGGTCAGACAGCGACGAATGAAGAAGAAGCGGTGGCAGCAGCCAGCAAGATTGGCTTCCCAGTCTTGGTGCGTCCTTCTTATGTTCTGGGCGGTCGTGCTATGGAGATTGTAGAGAACGAAGCAGACCTTCGCTCCTATATGCGGACTGCTGTCAAGGCTAGTCCCGATCATCCGGTGTTGGTAGACTCTTACATTGTTGGCAAGGAATGTGAGGTAGATGCCATTTCGGACGGTCATCAGGTCTTAATTCCAGGTATTATGGAACATATTGAACGGGCTGGAGTTCACTCAGGTGATTCTATGGCTGTTTATCCTCCGCAAACCTTATCTGCTCAAGTTCAGCGGACTATCGCCGATTATACTAAGAAATTGGCTATCGGACTTCACTGTATCGGTATGATGAACATTCAGTTTGTCATCAAAGATGAGAAGGTTTATGTCATTGAGGTCAATCCTCGTGCTAGCCGGACGGTGCCATTCTTGTCTAAAGTGACGGATATCCCTATGGCACAGGTGGCAACTCGGTTGATTCTCGGTCAAACTTTAGCGGAGCTAGGGTATGAAGATGGTCTTTATCCAGAAAGTCAAAATGTACATGTTAAAGCACCAGTCTTTTCCTTCACTAAGTTGGCCAAGGTAGATAGCCTTCTTGGTCCTGAAATGAAATCGACGGGTGAGGTTATGGGAACAGATGTAACTCTTGAAAAAGCTTTATACAAGGCTTTTGAAGCCTCTTATCTACATCTTCCAAACTTTGGCAATGTTGTCTTTACGATTGCGGACGAAAATAAGAAAGAAGCCCTCGCATTAGCGAAACGTTTTGCAGCGATTGGATACAGTATTTTAGCAACACAAGGTACAGCGAAATTCTTTGAAGAAAATGGTGTTTCGACACAATTGGTTGAAAAAATTGGTACAGCCGATAACAATGACATTCCTGCCTTTGTTCGCAAAGGCAAGGTTCAGGCGATTATCAATACAGTCGGAACGAAGCGAACGGCTGATAAGCACGGTCAGGCTATCCGTCAATCAGCCATTGAGCATGGAGTGCCGCTATTTACAGCACTTGATACAGCTGATGCCATGCTAAAGGTCTTAGAAAGTCGTAGCTTTATGACAGAAGCAATTTAGAGCAGTATTCTTTTTGTCATGATATTAAGTTCTTTTTTTAGTATGTGTCCCGAATTGGGAGAATTGAATAAAATAAGTTAAGAGAACGTAAATTCACGTTCTCTTTTGTTTTACTCAAAATACCTAAGGAGGGCTAATATGTCGCCTAAAGAGAAAGAAACACGAGAAGCCATTCTTTCATTCCTGATGAAAGAAACAGGTTTAACACGTCAAGAAACAATGATAAGTATTAAAGAACTTGAATCTTTTGGATTGATTGGTTTCAATTCAAAGGGTGATTTTAGATTGAAAGAGGCATAGGCATGGAAAGAATATCAATAAAACAGGTCAATAATAGCGAGAGATTCTTCCGAGTGCCAAAACAGTTCTTTGAGTCTCCACGCTATAAGAAAATGTCTGCTGACTCAAAATTGTTGTATGCAATTCTTAAAGATCGTTTTGAACTTTCTCTTAAAAATAATTGGGTAGATGAAGATGGAAATATTTACTTTATCTTTACCATTGAAGAGATTGGAGAGATGATGGGTTGTGGTAAAGATAAGGCAATTAAACTCAAAAAAGAGTTAGCAAAATATGAGTTGTTGGAAGAAGTTCGTCAAGGCGTGAACAAACCAAATCTAATTTATCTAGGTATTTTATCACCTGAAACATCAGCTAAACCCTTGGTACAAGCGGAAGTCGATTTTTCCGACTTCCGAAACTCTGAAAATCAGAAGTCCGGACTTCTGAAAAACCGAATTCAAGAAGTCGGAAAATCAGAACCTAATGATACTGATATTAGTGATACTAATAATAGTGATACTGGTTTTATTATAGAGGAGGATGAGGAGAGGCAGATTAAAAACTCTTATCAGGAAGAAAAAGAGGTCTTATCTCGAAAAGTTGATAAAGTAACCAAGTACGATAAGGAGTATATTTGGGAGTTGGTTCATGACCAGCTGCTGAAGGAGAATTTCTCAAAAACCACGAGCGAATTTATTCTGCTGAAATTTGATGATCGTTATCAGTATGCCCTAGAACATATGAGATTCGCCCGATCGTCTGAGAAACTTGCTGAATATGTCTTTAATGGACTACTAGCAGAATGGAATAACATTGTAAGAAAACGGGAGGGGATAAACTAATGGCACTTTTTGGAAATAATAGAGAATCACAAGGAATGGCTGCAATGCGAGAAACTCAAAAACCAGCAGAAGAGCTAGAGATGTTGATTGAGTATTATGATAAAACAACAGAAACGATTTCAGTTACACGCAACCTAGAAGAATTACAACAATTGGTTGGTAATTGCTTATCAACTGGAGCCAGTATGAATTTTCCAAGTGCACAATCCCCATTTGCCATCAATCCAAGATGGGTTAAAAAAGTGACTATTACAAAAAGGTAGTAGATTCAAGAGGGAAGTCTAGGGAACTGATTGCATATACTTTTTTAGAATCTAGACCCAAGCAAGTCATTAAACTACTTAAAGTTCTTTGACAACTGAATAGAACGACTGTCCCGATTAGTGTGGCTTGGTATAAAAAGAAGAAGCAGGGGCGGTGTAACGGGAGCTAGAAATGCATATCTAGTGCCTGCCACAGGAACGTAAAAGCATAGCAATCAATGCTATAAGCCAAAGGAGTTTGAGGTGAGCTAGACTATAAACCTTGCGTAAAAAACCACGGCGGAGGTGAGATACCCTCCCAAGATGGCTGCGTAATTCAGCCTTCCATATCACAAAGGAGAAATCAAAATGAATGGAATTAAAACACGAAAAGACACGGAAGTGACCGTGTCAGATTTAAAAACTTTAGGACGTCAGGGCGACGTGACAGCTCGACTAGATTCAGGCGAAATTATTGAATTGAAAGCAAAGTATGCGATAAGAAAACGCCTGGCAATTGTCGCAGGTCAAGAAACCGAAGCTGAAATGATTGTTTTCTACCCAGAAATTTACAAACAGATAAGAACAGTGAAACGAAGAAATATTCTTATCGCTAGAAAAGTTAAGCACAAGAGAGAAACAATCTTACAGCTCACTGGTAAAGGCTATCACAGGCCTAATAACGACTAGAAGGAGGTGTTGGTAATACACGAATTATTATTATACCAAAAAAATCGGTAAAACATGGTATAATGAAATTAAGAAAAGGGAATGGGGTGAGAAGATGACTGAACAAAAAGAATCGCTGGCAACTACTCAAGAAAAGCCCAAAGATAGGCTAGATCAGCTGGTTGATCAGTACAATGCTGCAGTTCGTAAGTATGAACAAGAAACTAGTCCTGAACAAAAGCGAAAAGATTTGAAAGAGTTCCGCAAGCAGCGGAGAAAAGCAAAGCGTCAGAACCGAGTTTATCCATGGACGGGTACATCTTTTTGGGATTTCTTGGTTGGGTTATTTAAGGTTCTTTTTTACAGCCCTATCTTTCTTGTTCTCTTTGCAATTAACTTGTTGAAAATGATTATTGGGGTTTTTATCACTTGGATAGTCGGTAAATTTGCTATTTTACTGATTATTGGTTTTGGAGGTATGCTTATAACAATTCCATTTCCTAACCTTGAACTTCCTATCGCAAATGTAATGACTTTATGTGGTAAATGGTTCTTTAACATGAATTTAGCCTCAAATACTATTTCATCTGAGGGAATGACCCTCTTCCCTGGAGGTATGATTGAAGTTTCTATCATGCTTTTGCTGGCGGTTATTGGCGCTGTTGGCGCTACAATTAACCCTGATTAACAATTATACTTACATAGACGTCCCAGCTATTAAGAGGCGTCTTTTTCATACTCAAAAGGAGAAAAAATTATGGACACTATCGTACGTATTATTACTGTTGTTGGAGCGATTATCACTGTTTTAGGTCTCACATGGGGCTTGACTGGAGCTTATGATTACTTTGGCGGTCGTCGCAGCCGTGACACTACCCGTCAAGATCAAGGATTGGAATCTATCATCTCGGGAGGTGCTATGGCAATCATTTCAGGCAGTCTGACAACAGCTATAGTGGCAGCTCTCAACGCTATTGCATTTTAAGGAGTCGCTTATGATTGATACGAATATTATCAATCAGTTGACCTCAAGTCTCAGTAAATATAACCCAACACTAAATACTCAGATAATGGCTATCAATCAGTCTTTGTTAGCTGTAGGTTATATTTTATTATCCTTCTTTTTTATGCTAGAAATGCTCTCTTTTTACCAACATTTACGCCTTTCAGGTGGAGGAATTACTGTAAGAACCTGGTTAGAGGTTGGAATTAAATACCTTTTTGCTTTTGTTTTAATCACCTATTCTAGCCAAATCTTTGATGCGATTCTATGGTTGACAAACGCAACTATTCATCTGGTCGCAACGAACAAGAATATTACCTATGAATTTGTAGAACCAACTAAAGGAAATATCATTGTTAAGACTGTTATTAGAGTAGTTGGATGGGGTACTGAATTTATTACAAAAGTTACAGTCAATATCCTTATTATGTTACGCTTTGTTGAAATGTATCTACTCAAAGCTATTGCACCTGTTATCGTGGCTTTCTTTATGTCAGATGCTTTTCGAGGCATTGCAAAAAATGTCATTATGACCTTTGCGTCGGTGGCGCTACAAGGATTGGTATTGATTGTGCTTTGTGCCATCTATCCCCTAGTGGTTCAGGATGATTTATTCAAAGTAAGTAGCAGCGGAGCTCTAGCAAATTTTGTGGCTTCCTTCGCTTCTATTGCCAAAGGAATTGTCTTTATTTTTCTTCTAATTGGAAGCAGCCGCAAAGCCAGGAGCTTATTAAACGTGATGGGTTAAGTTATTAGTCAGGACAGGAGTTCTGACTTTTTTCTTTCCCTGCATTATGGATAAAGGAGACCGTATGAATAAATTAGGCAGTGAATTTTTGAAAGAAGTCAAAGATTATGAACGGAGTATCATTGGCGGATTTACTTTTCGCCATATAGTCATGCTGACAGGTGTTGTTTTAGCGACTATTCTAGCAGCAGGAATCATTTTATTAGGCTTACCTGATATTTTGCATTATATTATCCTCCCTATTATTTTGATTCCCTTTATGATTTTTGGACTGAAACAAGAGGAACGATTGAAAGATATGTTGACTTTTAGGCTAACTATTCAAGAAAGAGCCTATCAAACTGAATTTGAAAGTGAGGAACCTTATGGTAAATTTACCATTTCTCAAGAAAAAGGGGTCAATGAGTTTGACCCCATCCCAACAGGAGAGGGGGAAGCGTCTCAAACGAACAATGAAGCCCTCAACACAAAATACAATTGATTATGAGCTACTCTTTGAGGATGGGCTTATGTATATTGATGGGAGTGAATATTCCCAGACTTTTCGGCTTGGTGATGTGAATTACATCACTGCAGGTGAGGAAGAAAAGGTTGATATTGTTGATTTTTACGCTGGAGCTTTAAATAGTCTCAACTCAGATAATGGCTATCAACTTCTTATCATCAACCGTCAAGTCGATAGTAACCTATTAACCAATATCACCTATGATGCCGAAGGAGATGGTTATGACGATTACCGAGAAGAATATAATGATTTGATTGAGCACCGCTTTGCTTATGACCAAAATAATTTTACAGTAGAAAAATTTATTACCGTCACAACGTCAGCCTTTGACCGTAAAATGGCTAAACGTCAACTGAAAGATGTGGAGACTAACTTACGCAATCAATTTCAAGGGGTTGAGGTTACACTAACTGCACAGACGGGCAGCGAACGACTCAATATCTTTTCTGACCTACTTCGTGGGAATCCTTATCTCAACTTGGATTACCAAGATTTGGTCATTTCAGGATTGAAGACAAAGTCTTTTGTAGCCCCTAATCGGATTCGATTTTTTGAAAACTATATGATGATTGATGATAAGTTTGCCAAAATTATGTTTATCCGTCAATATCCCTCATTCCTTAATGATGGAATCGTTAAATCTTTAACAGATACAGGAATTGAACTGGCCATCTCTATCAATGCTAAGCCTTATGATATTGGTGAAGCAGTGAAAGACATTAACACAGCAGAAAGCAATGTCAAGCTGGATATGATTAAATCAATGCGCCGAGGTTTCTCAGAAGGGATTCCTGAAGATTTTGCTATCGGTGGGGTTGCCAGTGAAACCAATGAGGCAGCTAAGCGTTGGCGTAAAGAAGTACAGGATAATGATCAGAAAATCTTTTCAGGTGTTATTTGTGTCTTTTTTAAGGCGGACAGTTTAGAACAACTGAATGAATATAGTAACCGTGTCAAAACAGCTGGCCGCAAACATGTGGTAGATTTTGAAGATATTTACTATCACCAAGAAGAGGCCTTAAACACGGTCTTACCTATCGGACGCTGTTTTTTAGACGTGAAAAAGTCCCTTATGCGTGATATGACCACTTCAAATATCGCAACCCAAGTACCTTTTACCAATGTAGATTTACAATCTACATCAAAAAGGGCGATATATTATGGTCAAAATCAACTATCCAATAATATTATAACAGTTGACCGTAAGCGAGACCTTAATACAGGCTCAGGCGTTGTGTTGGGATCTTCTGGTTCTGGTAAGTCTGTTACGGTTAAAGCAGGTGAGATTATTCCAACTATTTTAAAATATCCTGAAGACCGTGTGATTATTGTTGACCCAGAAGATGAATACTCTGATATTGGTCGTGAATTTGGCGCCCAACTCATTGATATTTATGTAGGGTCAAACACTCACCTGAACCTCATGGACTTACCAGATGAAGATAGTTTATCCTCAGATGATACAGACCCAATCGGGCAAAAATCTAACTTGATTATGGGATTGTTTGAAAACATCTTGACAGAAGTTACAGACGAGGAGTTCTCCATTATTGACCGTGTTACTCATCTTTGTTATGAGAAAATTACAGATAGAACGCCAACGCTTAAAGATTGGCATGTTATCCTGAAGCAACAGCCTGAGCAAGAAGCACAAAATCTTGCGCTTAAATCAGAATCCTATGCAACGGGATCTCAGGATATCTTCTCGTATGAGACAAACGTTGATATGGAGAGTCGCTTTGTTATTTTTAACCTGAAAAAACTCTCTGGAAAACTCAAACCATTTGCCCTCATGGTTATCCAAGACTATATCTGGAACCAGGTAGTCAATAACCAAGGAAAACTTACGACACATATTTATTTTGATGAAATGCAACTGCAGTTTACTACAGATAATCAGGCGCAGTTCTTTACAGAATTGTACTCACGTGTCCGTAAGTATGGAGCAATCCCAACAGGGATCACTCAAAATGTAGAAACTCTTATGTCACGTGAAGAAGGGCGTAAGCTGCTTTCAAATAGTGAATTTGTTATTCTGCTGAAGCAGAAGCCAACAGATTTGAAAGTTCTGGCTGAAACCATTCACTTAACACCTGCTCTTTTACGCTATGTAGCTAAACCAAAGGCTAAGGGGACAGGTTTAATTGTGGCTGGGTCAACAGTTGTACCATTTGAAAATCCTATTCCAAGAGGAACAAAACTTTTCAATTTGATTGCTACAGACGCTTAGAAAAGTGAGGTGGCAGATTGACGGAACATAAAAAAACACGTGGCTTTCGAGAACGTCGTCAGTCTGTCAAGGAAGCCACCCAAGAGGCATTAGATACTTATAATGTTAAAGAAGCTAAGTTTGCTATGAAGGACGCCTATAAAGAGGCTAAAGAGACTCAAAAAGCGGAAAAGAAATTCTATAAGTTGGTTAAAAAGCGCAAGCAACATTACGGTTTGAAAGTCTCTCCCAAAGATAAGGAAGCTTGGAAGCGTGCTAAGCAGGATAAACGGATTGCTAAAAAGGTTTATGTCAAAACAGCGGAAAAATCAGGTGGAACAGTAGGACAAAAGTTTCGACGTGGGACTTATCGGGCGTCTAAACAACTTGTTCGCTCAAACCTTGAGAACGCTGCTTCTCAAGATGAAACCCTAGGAGCAGTGGCAGAGGGCAGACGAAAAATTCGTAACTTTCATTACCAAAAAGATAGTGCCTCAAGGTCAGTTAAAGCAGGTGGAAATTTAGGAAAGTGGACGATACAGAAAAGCTATGGTCTTACTAATCGAGGCTATAATTTTGTCCGAGGTCGAGGTTTTACAAGGACACCGTTTCAGGAAAGCTGGCAAGGTAAATTGGCTAAACGTTATCGTAACTTTACAGTCAGATTTAAAGCCTCTAAGACTGGTAAAGTGACACGTGGAGCGGGTCGAGGGATTGACTTACTAACTAAGCCTCTTCGTACGGTTTTACATAATCCCTTATCTGCTAAGAGTTATATTATCATGTTCTTAGCAGCGGTCATCGTTGCCCTTGTCGGTGTTTTAGGTGGAAGCTCTACGGTTTCTCAAGATGAGTTTAAACTCAACCAAGCTTGGCTTTATTTCTCTCACCTGGATAGAGAAAACTCAAATTCTAGAGTTGATTATTGGTCAGACATTGATTCAGTCATGACTTATATGAATTATCGTTATGGTGATTATGATTTGAAAGGAAAATGGGATGATGGTATTAACTCTAATCAAGCTGGAGCAGACCATAACAAAACTTATGAGAATGCCTTAACCAGTCTTTGGAATGGTCTGAATCAGGATACAGACCATCTTAAAACAATGAAAGACTTGTATAGTAAGAAGTCAAAAATTGCTTGGGCTATCTTACCAAAAGATGACCGTGAAGATTATGAAGAACTATTGGAAAGTGCTCAAACAGATGGCTATTATACTTACCTGCAGGAATTAGACAATCCATTTTATACGGATAAAGATGAGGCACATTATAATAGCCCTTTACGTATTGTCAAACGTTTTGGCTATATCAGTAAAAGCAAGATTTATCAAGGTTCTGTTCTTCAGGCTAATACAGGGCAGCAGCTTTTGGCGGTCATGTCTGGGACGGTTAAGGTTTCAGGTACTGATGTCACGATTGAAACTAAGGAATCTAAATTCACTTACAAAGATGTATCAGGTATCCGTTTCAAGACAGGAGATACCGTTGAACAAGGTACGTTTATTGGAACTGTTAAGAGCAACACTGGTCAGGAAGTTTATTACCAGAAACAAGAAGAAAAGGCGACGAAAAAGCAAAAAGCTAAATGGACGTATGTAAACGTCGGTTTTTACTTCCAACTGGTGAACTATACACAAACTACTTCTGTCATGACAGACCTTGATATTTCTGGAGATTTAGCTCAACGCTCTAGAGCTGTACGGGATTTCATTAAAAAGAAAATTCCGAATGCAACGGATAATGGGATTGCGGCAATGTTAGGAAATTTTGCGACAGAAAGTAACATCAAGGCTAAACGAGCAGAAAGCGATTATTTAAGTCCCCCGATTGGGGCGACAGAAAGTTCCTGGGATGATGAAAATTGGCTCAATATGGGCTTTGCTCAAGGGGCAAGTATCGGCTCTTTAGTCGTTCACCGTGGCTTAGGATTGGGTATGTGGACGGATACTTCAGATGGAGCCATTCGGAATACACTTCTTAGAAACTATGCAAAATCAAAAGGAAAGAAGTGGTATGACCTGGAACTGCAGATTGATTTCATGCTAGAAGGAGATAATCCTTATTATATTCACATTTTAAAATCTATTTTAACGAGTAATGAGAATGTCGCGACCCTGACGCAGCGCTTTCTGGTACATTGGGAAGGGAATGCAGGCGATAAGCTCAAAGAACGTCAAAATAATGCAAAACAAATGCTGACGTATTTCAAGCAAACAATCAAAGGAAGTGGAACAAAGGCCTCTTCTTGGAATTTCCCAAGCGGTTGGGAAAGTAAATTGGCTTTTGGGAAGCCTTCAACAACTTCAATGACAACACAGCCAGGCAATAACTACCCAGTTGGTCAATGTACTTGGTATGTGGCGAACCGACTCGTGGAAACAGGAACGGTTGGCAATGCCCTTTCAAGTAATAACGGCAATGGTCAAGATTGGGTGAGGAATTTAGTTGCTAAAGGCTGGAGATTCAGTATAACTCCTACCCCTGGAGCTGTTTGTTCGACAGCTGGTGGATTTGACTTTACCACAGTGGCTTATGGGCACGTCGCTTTTGTTGAGGCTGTCAATGATGACGGAACCTTCTTAATTTCAGAATGTAATTATTTAGGAGTCCAAGACAAAGTTCATTATCGTGTTCTATCAAATCAGGCGTACTATACTTTTGCAACACCAAAATAAATGGAAAGGAGCAGCGGTAGACGAAAATCTACCGCTTTTCAATCATGTTAGATATTCAAAAAGTAAAATTTTTCAAAATTTTAGCTACTGTTCTGGGAATTGTGTTGATTTTCTTGATTGGTTTTGGTTTTGGAGCAAGAGGACAATCTCAAAGTTCTCCAAAGACTATAACCAAGAGATCAACTACAACTAAGAATAGTAAGACACAAGACGGTTCATTAACACAAAATTATGTAGAGGATTTTCTTATGGTTTACTATACTAAGAAAGATCTGGGAGAAAATCGCAATCGTTACAAAGAATACATGACAGATGCAATGTATAATCAGGCAGTTTCTCTAGAGAACGAACCAACTACACAAACATATAAGGGTTATGTGGTGGACTTTGAGTATCGAAGCTCTAAGATTTACTTGGATACAAAAGAGAATGTAGCGCTGGTTAGCGTGACTTATACCAATACGCTTTTAGCCAAGAAAAGCGACTACTCACAGTCTCAAAACACTACCAATACAGCTACTTTACGATTGAGTTTTTCTAAAATGAAGAACAAATTTTTAGTAAACCGTATGGAAAGTATTATTTTAGTGGATGCTAATAACAGTAATGACTATGCAAGCGTCAATACTCAAAAGACTTCTGATGATGCAACACCTCCATCAGAAAGTAATTCAGAAACAAAATAAAGGAGATTATAAAATGGCACAAAAAAACCTTAAAGACCGTTTGGCTGAAAAAGAAGAAGCATTGCAGAAAGCGGAAGAAAAGAAAAACTTCTATGCCAAGCGAGTAGCTAAACTCAAAGACGAAGTGAAAAACCTCAAGACGGAACGTACTCTGGCACTTCTTGCGGAACGTGATCTGGATTTGGATGACTTGGAACTGTTTGCAGATGAAATTAAATCACTTAAAAAGGCGTCTGAAACGTCTTCAGAACCTTCTTCCTCATACTAGGAGGTGAAGATAGATGACTTTTAAAATCATAGATGTCAACACCTTACATAGCCAATTGGTAACCAATCGTGACGAGTTGCTCAATCAATTGGAAATCAGAGAAAAACGCTGTAAAGCATTAGGTGAAACGGAAAGCTATTTGATTGAACATCTAGACCGTGATGATTCAGTGATGGAAAATCTTGAGTTTAGCCTACCATACGATGGAATAATTGATGACTTGCTGAAGGACTTTGGTTTCAAGCGTCCTAGCAAAACAAATCCTCTGAGTACATTAACTAAGACTTCAGGAAAATCACTGAAAAATGCCTCAGAATCGCCCTCTCAGCACCACCTATCTTCCTCACCTGGTTCAACAAGACAAAAACGGTCACTGCTTGTCCTGTTGAGTTTGCTTGTTGCGATTGTTAGCTTAATCTTTGCCAGTCTGTCCTTTAGTCAGATAACTAGCTTAAAGACGATGAATCAATCTCTAACTAAGCAGGTGAAAATGCTTCAAGCTTTTGAGAAGGAAAAAACTGCTATTGATGTATTTGACCGTTATTTCATACCTAGTTACTATGCGAATACTAGAAAAGCTGTTAGCGATTTTGTTACAGAAGATTTGAAAGAAACTATTAACGTTTCAGAGGGTACCCTCCAATCGGTGATTCTGGAAGGTATCACTAAAAAAGGTAATAGCTATACCGTTACCTATGTGTTAGTTGTTAAAGATAACAAGGAGAATCGAGCAAATGTCCGCTTGACCTATTCCCTTAAAAAATCTGTTAAAGCTCCTTATGGTTATCTTATAACGACACAACCGAAAACTCAAAAATATCCGAATAACTAATAGAAAAGGAAAAATTATCATGAAGAAAACATCATTTATTGCACTTGTTACACTATCTAGCTTGGTTCTTAGTCAGGCAGTTGCCTTTGCGGATGAAAGTACAGTTCCCGTTGATTCAACAGCCAGTGTTGTTGTCACACCTACACAACCTTCATCAACTCCTTCAGAGACTAACCCTACACCTACCATCCCACCCGTTGACAATACAGCAACACCCTCTATACCTGATACGTCGGCTAGTACAGACCCAACAACTCCAAGTACTACAGAACCAAGTAAAGATGATGCGGTATTACCAAAGGATTCTTCTTCAACTGTAGAACCTAGCACAGATAAGCAAGACCCAGCACCATCTCCATCTGAAGATACCACACCAAAACCATCTGACCAGCCAAGCCAACCAAGCCAAACCGATACGACAGATAAGCAGGAACCAACAACTACAGATAATAAGACAGTGACTGTTCCAACGGTTGATGGCGGAAAAACAACCTTAACCCCAAGTGTAGATGTACCGACTAATAACCCTAACGTATCTGCCCAAACAGCTGTCAATGCAGGGGCTAGTCAAGTTGGTACAACTTCACAAGTGACAGGTCAAATTGTTCAGAACGTGACTCCAGCTGCTCCAGTTTACACTAATACTGGTTATCAAATTGTCTCAACCGTGAATAGCCAGGTAGTTGTAGCTTATGCGGACGGTTCCAGAGCTACAGTCAGTCCAGAAGAAGTTGGAGGGACAGTTAATGCAGATAAAACAATCTCTGTTCAGACTGCTTCAGGGGAAATGAAGACCCTTCCATCAACAGGGGATGAGTTAGGGTTATTGACCAGTTTCAGCGGATTTGTTCTTCTGATTGGCGCTTGGCTGCTTCGCAAAAAGAACGGTGCAGATGAGGCTTAAAAGGAGGAGTAGAAATGCCAGATTTAAAGGGGCTTACCGAAAAGGAATTTAATCAGCTAAAGCCAAAAGCAATTTCTCTAACAGTAACAGAACATTTACAAGAAGAGCTGCTTTTTAAATGAATGAGACTAATTTATGGAAAGGAGACTAAATGGAACAGGACAGAGTAGTTTTTCAACTGTCTAATGCTTCTAAAGTGACAGGAGAAACTATTTTAAAAGCCCTTTGGTCTATAATTCAATATGCTCATGAAAAACATGAGTACAACAAAAATAATCAGAATTTTATTGGTGAGACGAACTATAATCAATTCATGGCGACTAACACTAATAAAGATATGCTGATACTGGAAAATAAAGATATTCACATAGGAAAACTGAAAGAATATCTTAATGAAAAGGGCATTGGATTTACTACCAAAGCAGGGGCAGAAAAAGGGACGACAACCTTATTATTTGACGTTAAAAATAAGATTTTGGTTGAAGGAACAGTAGACAAAGTAATCAAAGAATTGACTTCAAATCCACAAAAGGCTGCTGAAAAGTTAGGGAAAAAATTTCCTACTCGGACAGTTGCAGAAAAAATAGCGTACTTTAAAGAACACGTCAAATATGGAGGTATTGGAACACCACTTAAAGGAAAAGGTAAAAAGAAAGGAAGTGTGAAATGAGATGCCACGGAAAAGAAAGCATTTATTACCTTATATCATTTTAGGCTTGTTCTTCTTTTATGGTTTTCATTGGCTGGTCAAACTTTATCAGTCAGCTCCAGGAGTAACCGACCCCCTCAATCCGTTTTCTAAATATGCATGGGTTATCAATAATCTGGAGACCAAAAATTGGCTAGACCTTCAGTTTAATCAATTCTCACTTATTGGTGGGGCGCTTGGTTTTGTACTTCCTTTTTTCATCTACCTACGAGTGGGTGATAATGGGGTGTATCGCCACGGAGAAGAAAGAGGATCAGCTCGGTTTGCGACGGTAAAAGAGATTGCTACATTCAGAGATAAAGTCTTTGAGAACAATATGATTCTTACAAAGAATGGGTTTATTGGCCTATTTAATAAACTTTTACCATATGATAAACAACTGAACAAAAATACGCTGGTTGTGGGGCTTCCTGGAGACGGGAAAACACAAAATTATGTGAAACCTAATCTTATGCAGATGAACGGTAGTTATATTGTTACAGATCCCAAAGGCTTGCTGGTTCATGAAGTCGGAAGTCTGTTAGCTAAAAATGGTTATAAAATTAAAGTTTTTGACCTAGTTCACTTGGCTAATTCCAATACCTTTAACATCTTTAACTACATGAAATCGGAGTTAGATATTGATCGTGTGACTGAAGCCATTGTTGACGGGACAAAGAAAACAGATAATCAAGGAGAAAACTTTTGGTTGACTGCTGAACTCTTATTGACTCGTGCTTTGATTGGTTATCTGTATTTTGATAGTCAACTAGATGATTATACCCCTAATCTGTCTATGGTAGCGGATATGATGAGAAATATTAGACGAACAGACGAAGAGCAGCCTAGCCCTGTTGAACAAATGTTTGAAGAATTAGAGGAGCGTTTACCAGGCAACTATGCGTACAAGCAATGGGCGTTATTTAACTCTAACTTTGAAGCAGAGACACGTATGGGGGTTACTACTCAGGTGGCGACTCGTTATTCTATTTTTGACCATGCGGACGTGGCTAAAATGATTGCAGAAGACACTATGGATATTGACCGCTGGAATATTGAAAAGACGGCGGTCTTTATTGCCATTCCTGAAACTAATAAGTCCTTTAACTTCTTGGCTTCCCTTTTATTTGCGACAATCTTTGAAGAATTGACCCACGGTGCGGACGCTATTCTTCAAGGGGAACGTCCAGGTTTATCTGCAACTGACCTTTTGCACGTGCAAGTCATTATTGATGAGTTTGCGAATATCGGGAAAATTCCTAACTTTAACGAAGTTTTGGCGTCAGTTCGTAGCCGTGAAATTTCAATCAAAATTATTATTCAAGCAATCAATCAGCTTAAATCGCTTTATAATAAGGATTGGGAAACTATTTTTAATAACTGTGCTTGTCACCTGTTCTTGGGAACAAATGATAAGGATACCATGAATTACTATTCAACGCGTGCAGGAAAACAGACGATCAATCAGAAACAATATTCTGAATCACGAGGAAGAAATCGCTCCAGTTCCTTTAGCGAACAAACTCAACAACGTGAACTTATGACCCCTGATGAGGTAGCTCGCATTGGTGTGGATGAAGCCTTACTGTTTCTATCCAAGCAAAACGTTTTGAAAGATAAGAAGTTCTACGTTAAAGATCATAAAAACGCTCAACTCTTATCGAATAGTCCTCAAGACGACAACTGGTACACCTATGAGCGCCGTATGGATGGGACAGATGATTGGTATGAAAATGTGGATCAGACAGAATTTGTTGACCTTCAGATTGAGGAGAATGCGGCTTAATGTGGTATAATAGACTTATCTAAAAGAAAGTGAGGTATTGCTTCATGGCAAATGAACTGAATCAATTTTTTGAAATGGTGAGAGACCTTGAAACGGCTGACTTGTATCAGTTGTTTATCCAGGAGACAGACCCAGAAAAACAAGCCTTCTATAAGGCTATGTATGACTACAGTATGCAAGCTCATCAACGTGAAGTGATTGCCCGCCCTGATTTTGTGAGATAGGTATGAGACCACGCTATATTATTGTAGCTGGCGTCAACGGCGCTGGCAAAAGTACACTTTACAGCTCGCAGCCCTGGCTTTTTGAAGGAACAAGGCGAATCAATGCGGACGAATGGCTCAAAGCAAACGGAGGTGACTGGCGTAGCCCTGCAGATAATGTGAAAGCAATGAGGGCAGTTCTTAAAGATTTGAAACAGGCTCTTGAAAAAGGTGAATCTATTCATCAAGAAACCACTCTAGCAGGGACAGGCAAGCCTTTCTTAAACTTGATAGATAAGGCACATGCCAAAGGATACGAAGTCACTGTTTTATATGTTACTTTAGATAGTCCAGAAACAGCTATTGATCGGGTGGCAGATAGAGTTAAAAAGGGAGGTCACGGCGTTGATGAAGACCTCATTCGTAAGCGTTATGACCGCTCAAAAGAGAATCTCAAGGTGATTGCTGAGGCTGCGGACAATGTCTTGATGTTTGATAACTCTAAAGCCTTCACCCAAACTTATGAACGTCGAGGGAATCACATTCTCTATGATATTCGTAAAACACAAACGCAACCAACTAAAAATCAAAACCAACATAAAGATAATACACAATCAAAGCACTTGTAAGATTTACAAGCGCTTTTCTTATTGAGGAGAAAAAGTATGATGACAGAAATAACCTTATTAACTCCAGATCTTTATGGAATCGGCTGTTTTGAGGGGATAGAAGCCCTCTATCCAATTCATGTCTTAGCAGATGCTATTAAGAAATTGGTACTTACTAAAACCATTACAGAAGAAACCTCATCTGCAGAGATTAGAACTCAGTTAGCAGTGGAAGTGATGAAAGAGCTGACTTATCCTGATTTTAAATCTCTAAGAGGGTATCTATTTGCCTATCGACGTCATAAGCCATCTATTCGAGCAGAATCTTTAGCGCTGACTCCTGAACTTTTCCATCTGTTGCAGGAAAAACCAGAGGCTTACTTTAACTAGGGGGATAACCTTATGGCAGTAAATATTGATGAATTGAAACAACTTTCCATGATTGATGTAGCTGAATCTTTGGGAATGGAACTTAAACGCCAGTCTGGTCACACCTATTATTGGACTGAACACGATTCTTTGAAAATCCTTGCTAATACAAACCGTTTCCATTGGTTCAGTCGTGATGTTGGTGGAGATGTTATTCAACTGGTTCAATCTGTTAAGGATGTATCTTTTAAAGAAGCCGTTCGTTTCCTTCAGGAAGGAACATTTTCTCAAGTAGAAAATGAAATGATAGAACCAGTCAAACAAGAACCATTTAGTTATGTTCTTCAACCCTATGAACACCCTGATTTTGAACTCGGTAGAAACTATCTCAAAGAAGAAAGAGGATTAACAGATGACACAATTAACACTTTCTTAGCAGGTGGAAACTTAGCAGAAGCCACTCGGAAGAAAGGGGACTATTTTGAGCCTATAATCGTTTTTAAATACCGTGGACTAGATGGGAAAATTCAAGGAGCTAGCCTGCAGGGAATTGTAGAAAATAAAGTTCAATATCCAAAGCGTGGCCGTCTGAAACAAATTATGAACCATTCAGACGGGTTAGCTGGTTTTTCTTTCGATGTAGGAACTCCAAAACGACTGGTATTTTTTGAAGCACCTATCGATTTGATGAGTTATTATGAATTGAAAAAAGACACCTTACAAGATGTCCGATTAGTTTCTATGGATGGCTTGAAAAAGGGGGTAATCAGTCGCTATACAGCAGATTTATTGACGGATGGTAAGTTTTCCCAAGCAAACTCTTATACGTCTATTTTGAAGGCATTAGATAGCTTAAATAAGACAACAAAACTTATTACAGATGACTTAATCACAATAGCGGTTGATAATGATAAAGAAGCGCTGAAGTTTATTGAAAAACTGAAAGAAGATAACATTCCTTTTCAAATCGATCTTGCCCCAAAAAGTGATGGAGTAAAGAAAATGGACTGGAACGAGTATTTACAGAAAGAAAAAGCAGGAGAAAAAAAGATGCCAGGAGAAAAAACCTCTGAAGTAATTCAGAAGAAACAGGAGAAACTTCAGGAAGAAAGGAATCTTGAACGTACTAGAGATTCTGATGGAGATGGTCTAACTGATGAACTTGAAAAGTCAATTGGTACAAATCCCTATAACTCAGATACGGATGGAGATGGTTTGACAGACTCTCAAGAAGTTGCGATGGGGACGAACCCACTTGAACCTAACCCTCTTTCTAAGGAATTGACCACTGACCAGCTAACACAGTTGCCAACTCTTTCTGAGTTGATTCAGGCAAAAGATACTAAAGGACTTTCTAAAATTATGAAAGAGGGAATTAAAGATTACTTTAATTCCGATCAATACAAAAATTATCTGGAAGCAATTAGTAAACTTCCCTCATATTCAGCTAATAATGTGATGTTGTTATTAAGCCAAAATTCAGAAGTTTCTATGGTTGCTTCTTTTAAAAAGTGGCAGTCCGACTTTGAGCGCAGTGTAAAAAAAGGTCAAAAAGCTCTTTGGATTTTTGCCCCTTATGAATTTAAACTAAGGGATAATAACGGTCAATACAAGGTCAATGAAAATGGGGAGATTGAGAAAGGAATTGGTTTTAAATTAGTACCTGTCTTTGATGTCAGTCAAACCCAAGGAAAGGAGATTCCGCAAGCTGTTTACGAACTCACAGACGAAGGTAAAATCTTTGATTATGAAACACTTTATCGTGCGCTTAAAAGTGTTTCTGATGATAACAAAGTGGCTATGCACTTCCAAGAGATTGATTCAGGAGCCAGAGGTTTTTATAACCGTGAAACCAATGAAATTGCTATCAAGCGAGGTATGACAAAAGCACAGACGATTAAAACCATAATTCATGAAATGGCACATTCTGAATTGCACAATAATAAGATAGTGGCGGAAGCAGGTGAGAAACTCACACGAAGCACGAAATAGCTTCAAGCTGAGTCTGTCGCTTTTGTCGTTTCAAATCATTACGGTATTGATACCAGTGAATACTCTTTCGCTTACTTAGCTAATTGGGCTAAAGACAAAGAGAGTTTAACCGACCTTGAGGCACAGCTTTCAATCGTCCAAAAAGAAGCCAGTCAACTGATTAAAAAAGTGGATTTAAAACTTGAAAAAATCAAAACATTAAATTTGACAAAAGACAAAACGAAAGAGAGTGTTTTTCATGAAAAGCTCAATCGTTTCAAAGAAAAACAATCTATTCAAGAAAAAAACAAAGAGCCAAAAAAAGCAAAGGGAATCTCGATTTAGTGTCCAGTCGGGGTTCTCGTAAACTAGCATTAGGACAGATAGAATACGGAGGAAATGATGATGACGGAAACAACACAGGGAATTTTGCTGACTTACCTTTTTGATAGTTTTGAGGTAAGCAACTGTAAAGAAAATAACCAGCTTAAAAATGCCAGCCGTAAAAAAATGATGGCAGTCATTAACCGAGATATGGTAGATATAGAAGAACTCGAACTGGATATTTTTGAAGATTATCAAAGAGCCTATGATGAACTTTCTCACCTGACAGATGAAGCTTATGAACAGGAAAGAGAAGAGATTCTCGGTTGGGAACCAACAGAGGAAGTCATCTTCTAACCAAAGAGCGAAGCGGCAAAAAGGGGCTTGGGGATTTCCCCAAAACTTGACACAAAACAACAGCTGTTTCTTGCAGGAAGTGGCTGTTTAGTTTTTGTCAACTATCGCAAGTGGGTACCCACTTGCTACGCTTGCCAGATGAAAAGTAAATGAGATCTGTAGGTACACAACTCAAATTTTAATCAAGAAGGAATACGTTAATGGTTGAACATGTAAATAGACACAGACCGATTCAGAAAAAAGTCTGGTTAAATGCAGATGAAGAAAAATATATCAAACGGAAAATGACAAACGCAGGCGTTAAAAATTTCTCTACCTATGCTCGAAAAATGATGTTGCTTGGAGCAGTTGTCAAAGTTGATTTGTCAGAATTAGTTGGAATCAAACAAGAAATCAATCGAATTGGGGTGAATATCAACCAGATTACTAAGTATGTTAATATTACTGAAACAATTTCTTTAGAAGAGCTAGAAGCTATTAAACTTGAACTGAAAGGGATCACTCAATTATTATCCTCAAAACTAAAAGAAATTAAAGGGCTGGAAAAAGAAAATAAGGATAAAGATAAGGAGAAAATAGAAACATGGTTGTGATTAAAGTCGCACAAATTAAAAAGCTTGACCGACTAAAAAGAGCCCTTGATTATATCACTCAAGAGACCAAAACACTTAGGATGATTGATAAGTCTACTTCAGTTGGAGAGTTTGATATTCGCTTAGAAGAAGAAAGTGTTAGTTTGCAATTGGTATCAGGTCACAACATCATAACACCGACAAATGCTTTTGATGAGTTTGTAATGACTAAATACTTGGCAGAGTTACAATCTGAAAATAAGGAATTGTCCGACTTACACAATGAAAAAAGAGTATTGGCCCATCATCTCATTCAGTCGTTTTCGCCAGAGGACAATTTAACACCAGAGCAAGTTCATGAAATCGGACGTAAGACAGCTTTAGAATTTACAGGTGGTGATTATCAATTTGTGGTGGCTACTCACATGGATAGAGGACATCTACACAACCACATTATTTTTAACACGACTAATGAGGTGACTCTAAAGAAATTTCGCTGGCAAAAAAGGACACGAAACAACTTGAAAGAAATTTCAGATAAAATATCAGACTTGTACGGTGCTAAGATTATCCAGTCCAACATGAAAAATTCACACAAGAAATATACAGCTTGGCAACAAGCCAACACTTTCAAAGTGGAGATTAAGAATCGTTTGGAATTTTTGCTGAAGCATTCTACCAGTCTGGAGGATTTTAAAGCTAAAGCAAAAGCACTTGATCTTAATGTTGATTATTCTGGAAAGTTTGTTAAATATCGTCTAACCGTTCCGCTTGATGGAAAACTCCAAGAGCGGAACACACGTGATGATATTTTGTCTAAACGTCGCAAATATAGTTTAGAGAATATTCTTAAACGTTTAGATCAGAATCAAGTAACCTTTGATTTATTAGAAATTAAAAATCGTTATCAGAAAGAAGAACAGGAGCGGTCATCTGACTTTGAAATAAAATTGGAAGTGGAAGATTGGCAGGTAAAACAAGAAACGTCACGTGGAATTTACCTTGAAATGGAATTTGGAGTGAATCAAACGGGTACTATCTTAATACCCGCTCGTCAGGTAGATAAGTTGGAAAATGGTTCCTATGAAATTTACTTGAAGCAAAAAGATTTTTTCTATTTTATCAATCCTGACCAATCACAAGATAACCGTTTTATGAGAGGTTCAACAGTTATTAAACAGCTATCTAAGGATAGCGGCGAGATGATTATGCGCAAAAATCCAAATATTTCTCGTATGGAAATGCTTGTTAAAGAGTTTAACTTTTTAGCAGCCAACAATGTGACAAATGGCGATCAGTTTCAGGCACTTCAAGCCAGATTTGACCAACAGCTCAAAGAGACGCAAGAAGAATTGAATAATTTAGATCAACGAATTGGTAATGTGAACAGAATTATTTCAGCTCTAATAGTTTATCAGGAAAGAAAGCCAGAAGGTGTTACCGCTGAGAAAATTCTGGAACAATTCAAGATTGATAAGACCACTAATCCGAAGATCTTGAATAAAGAGTTACAAGAAATTCAGGTGGAAAGAGAAGCACTACGTGAACATCTTGACCTAGTGATTAAGAACTATACAGACTATAAGGAAATCAAGGAGAGAGTGGAACAGCGTGAAAGAAATGAAGAGAAAAACCAACACAAGACAATATAAAAAAATAGGTCAGTAGGGTATACTCTATTGTCCTGCTTGTGTCTTATTGATTTTAGTGGATTTGTAAGGCGGACAATAGAGTTCGGCAAAATAAGGAGGTAGAAAATGGCTAAAATTGGCTATGCTAGAATCAGCGCTTCAGGCCAAAACCTGGCTAGGCAGCTGGAGCAACTGAAGCATGTGGATAAACTGTTTCAGGAGGCTATCAGTGGAGCAAGCAAAGACCGTCCACAATTACAAGTTATGCTGGAGTATATCCGAGAAGGGGATATAGTGGTCGTGACTGAGCTGGAACGGCTAGGAAGGAATAATAAGGAGCTGACTGAGGTCATGAATGAAATTCAGATCAAAGGGGCAACTTTGGAAGTTCTCAACCTCCCAACCCTTCGAGGGATTGAAGATGATAACTTGAGACGGCTATTGAATAACTTGATTTTAGAACTCTACAAATACCAGGCACAAGCTGAAAGAGAACGGATAAAGGAGCGTCAAGCACAGGGAATTGTCATTGCCAAAAATCAAGGTAAATATCGAGGGCGTAAATCTCTCTTTGCTAAAGATGATAGCCGTTTACAACACGCCTTTGAACTGTACTTATCAGGAATGTCGGATAAAGATGTGTCAGGTCTTACAGGGATTAACGAACGCACCTTTAGGCGCTATCGTGAGAAGTGGAATGTCAAGCGATAATTAGAAAACCAGACAGTCATTAAAAAAAGTTTATAATGAAAATGAATCTATTATACATGGAAAGGAAATAGACCATGGCACAGATCAATATCAAATTGACAGACGAGCAGAAGGAAGAAATTAGCAGAATTGCAAAAGAGAAAGGAGTGAGCATAACACAATTAGTTATCAATTCTATACTCAATAAAGAACAATTCTATACAGATAATGAAGATATAGAACGTAAAGAAAATAGTATAGAAAATACAGAAAATAATCTAGATAATAGTAAAGAAAATCTTCTATACAAAGAGTTATGTGAAGTATTGCAAGGGCAGCTAGCCCAAAAGGATATACAAATAGATCAATTACATAAAATCATCTATAACAAAGATACCTTACTTATAGAACAAGACACAAGAAAGAAACATTGGTGGGAATTTTGGAAAACTAATGATAAAGATTGATTCTATACTCTTTATATAAATTTTCTATACTGTATATAAACTGTTTATAGCTTTTCTGAAAGGGAAGGCTTTTTTCTTTGCCTTGATTTGCGGTATAATATATTTTTATTCTAGTAGAAGAGGTGAGTAGATGGATTTAGCAGTCTTAGACGAAAGAGATTTTTTTACTGCTTTACAAGAGAACAATCGCCAAACGTTCCTCAAAATGATTGAAAAATATGAGAGCTATATCGCCCCGATCATGAGAACTCAGGGCTTCAAGAGAATCAATCAGAAAGAACGGACTGTTATCTTTTCTTTTGGGGAGATGACTTTTTCACGGAGTAGGTGGAAGAAAGGGGATGTTGTCAGGATACCTGTTGATGAAAAGTTAGGACTTAAACCACGTGCCAGGTTCTCACAAGAACTCCTTTATCAGCTAACCACACTCTCTAACTTTATGCCATATCGTAAAGTGGTATCGGTGATGGAATTGCTGAAGAATATTTATATCACAAAAAATAGCGTTCAACGAGCGCTAGAGACAGCAGGGGGTCTCCTGAAAGAGCGGGACGAGTACCGAGTATTAGCAGTTCCTGAAGAGAAAAAGAGAATCAAACCAGAGATTCTATACGTAGAAGGAGATGGTGTTTGGGTGAAACAATCTCATCCTGAAACGGAGACCAAGTCCGTTGAATTAAGTCATTTTGTCGTTCATACTGGTAGCAAGAGAGGAAAAAGGAATGTTTTAAAAAATAAGATGGAAGTGGTTTCGACACAATACTATAAGGCGAAAGACAAACTCATTGACTTAATCTATAATCACTTTGAGATTACACCTAAAACACTCATTATCACCAATTCAGATGGCGGTCATGGTTATTCACCACATATTTTTCAAGACCTAGCAAGTGCTTTTAAACCCAAAGCTCATTTTCATTTTTGGGATGCTTTTCATGTGCATCAGGCTTTGAAAATCAACTTAACTCCTTTATCAGCAGAATTGACAGAAGAGGCTTTTAAGGCTATTAAGAAACGAGATAAAAGTAGGCTAAAGACTGTTTTAGATACTGCAGAATCTTTGATTGATTCGGATAACAAATTTGAGACCTTTGGTCGTTTCAAGAGGCAGCTGCTTAGAAATTTTCAGTACACGGTTACACCTGAACAGATGGGATTGAGTTCCAGGGGTATTGGGATTATGGAAAGTCAACACCGTAAAATTGCCTATCGAATGAAGAATAGAGGGATGTATTGGAGTAAAAAGGGAGCAGATACAATGAGTCGTACGATTCTTTTGAACCATACTGGCGAGCTAAGAGATCTCTTCTTTGGCAATTGGCGGACGGAGTACGAGAAAATACAAGAGATAGATGACACACAAAGAGAGCGTCTTACCACTTTTAGAAAAGCCCATCATGCTTTGCCGGATGTTCGTCCTTCTCGAAGAATTAAGAGTTATTTGTATAAGAAGTAGATTATAAAAACACTAAATCCCTTAAGATTTAGCGCTTTTGTGTACAATTTTAACATGAAATGCTTGCATTATTTGTAGGATATGGTATAATACAGCTATAGAAAAACACGAAGAAAAGGCGCTGAGTGCGACAACACTCAAACGCCCACCGATTAAACAAGTAGGGCTTGTTAATCAGTTTAGAAATATTGTAACATCAAAAGAGCAATAAATCAAGACTGAAACAGGAAAAAAAGTCCAAACGTTTCGGTCTTGATTGTCGTTCTCTTGATGATTTTTCATTTTCTCCCAAAAACAGACACATTCCTTTTTTTAAAATCTCTTGACAAATCTTTCAATCTATTTTATACTTAATACAATTAAATACAACTTTAATCATGTCCCGTGAGGCATAAAAGTAATCGTTAAAATGGATTAGTGCGCTAATCTACTATTTTACTGTAAACTTTTGGCTCAGGACTTCCTGAGCTTTTTGATTTTTAGGCTGTATTCAATTAATAAATGTAGTCTGTGAGCTACGATTAAGGAGAATGTGAATGTCTTTAGACAAAAATAATAAGCGAGCATTAGTTGCTGCAATTGTTGCATCAGGAACAGACGACTTAAATGTCATGTTCTTAGCTTTTTCGATGTCGTCTATCATTTCAGAATTGGGCGTTACAGGAGCCCAAGGGGGCTGGATTGCGACGATTACCAATTTAGGAATGTTGGTTGGAGGTTTGCTTTTTGGCATACTGGCTGATCGCTATCACAAGTTCAAAGTCTTTAAATGGACGATTGTTATTTTTTCATTGGCGACAGGACTGATTTACTTTACACAAAATATTTATTATCTCTATCTCATGCGTTTTATTGCTGGGATAGGCGTTGGCGGCGAGTATGGAGTTGCCATTGCGATTATGGCAGGGATTGTCCCTGTTGGAAAAATGGGACGCATTTCCTCTCTGAACGGAATTGCAGGTCAGATTGGTTCTATCACTTCAGCGCTGTTAGCAGGTTGGCTGGCACCGGCACTTGGCTGGAAAGGCCTTTTCCTCTTTGGACTTGCGCCTATTGCCTTGGTTTTGTGGATGATATTAGCGATTGACGATGACCATATTCGAGATAATGGCAATGTGAAATCAACAGCAAAAGAACGCCAGTCCGTTAAAATGAGTGAATTGTTTAAAACACCAGCTTTAACAGCTCAGACGGTAGCACTGATGGTTATGACGACGGTACAAATTGCTGGGTATTTTGGAATGATGAACTGGCTTCCAACGATTATCCAAACAAGCCTGCATATTTCTGTAAAAGATTCCTCACTTTGGATGGTCTCAACGATTTTGGGAATGTGTCTGGGAATGCTCACCTTCGGTCAAATCCTTGATAAATGGGGACCAAGATTTGTTTATTCAATCTTTCTTTTAGCTTCTTCCATGTGTGTTTATCTCTTCCAATTTGCTAATTCAATGCCAGCCATGATTGTCGGTGGTGCGATTGTCGGCTTCTTTGTAAATGGTATGTTTGCTGGTTATGGCGCGATGATTACGAGATTGTATCCAGCTCACATTCGCTCCACGGCTAATAATGTCATCTTAAATGTCGGACGAGCAATTGGAGGCTTTTCATCTGTAATTATTGGGAAAATTTTAGATGTTTCAAGTGTCTCAATGGTCATGATTTTCCTAGCAAGCCTTTATTTGATTAGCTTTGCTGCCTTGTGGACGATTAAGAATTTAAAAGCAGAACGTTACTCACAATTAGGAGAAGAATTAGTCGTAAAAGAAGCGTAATATACCAAGTTTTAATGAAAGTCTGTTCATTTGAATGACAGGCTTTTTGCATTTCATGATATAATGAAATCAGGCAAGTATAGGAGGGAATGGGATGAATTTTAAACAGCTGTCTTATTTTCAGGATATTGTTCGTACAGGAGTTTTACAGAAGCAGCAGAAGAAAATTTTATTTCGCAATCGGCCATGTCCCAACAGATGAAGTCGCTGGAAGAGGAGCTTGGTGTGACCCTTTTTGAACGAAAAAATCGCGGATTTCATTTAACGAGAGCTGGGAAATTTTTTTATCAAAAAAGTCAACGGTTGCTAGAAGATTATAACGGTTTGGTAGCTGATACACAAGTTTTGACAGGGATACAACCAGTTTCTATGCGGATAGGTCTATTGTGGGGGATGACAGAGAGCGTACTGCCCCAGATTTTAGCTGAATTCAAAGAGCGTTTTCCAAGTGTTCAGTTGGAAATCACGGTAGGAAGTCACGAAGAAATTGGTACAGCACTGCGCCAGCAAAAGTTGGATATGACCATTAGCGACCAGCGAAAAGCATTTTCTGGCAATTATGCGAATATTTGCTTAACTTCTTTCCCGCTTTATATCAGAATTGGGCAAACTCACCCCTTATCACAATCAAATTATGTTCAGATGAAAGACTTGCAGGCTTATTCAGCTTTGTTATTAGCCGTGAAAGGCCAGGAAAAGATAGAATCTGATTATTATCGAGACAATCTTGGCTTTCAGTCGGAATTTAATTTTGCTTATTCTCCAGAAGAAGTAGCATTGCAACTCATGGTTTCTACTGCTTATTTTCCATTTGAAAAAATGACTACTAAAGCAACTTCAAACCTTTATCACGAATTTCCTCTTTTGCAGAATCAGCAACCGATAGAGCGAGACTATTTTCTTTTTTATCATTTGGAGCATGCTCATCCTTACACAGAAGATTTTTTAGAAATTGCTAAACGTTATTTCAGATAAGTTTTTCTTATCTGATTTTTCTTATAATTCAAATTGATTTGTCAAAAGCAAAGCGATACAATACTAAATATAAAGAAGAAAGTGAGGAAATGTCATGGATATTGATAATAAAGTCTCTTTTCCGGATTTGCTAGGCTTATCTGAAACGGATCTAGAATTTGTTGCACTCTTTAAACAATTCGCTTTTCAGGAAGTGCCGAAAGACCTCCCCTTCTCATTAGATGAAAGAAGATATTACCTAGCCACTTTAGCTGTTTTAGTTGGCAGTCAAGGGCTTGAAGCTTATAAAGAGATTCTTCCCGTTGCTTTGGATAATGGGGTGAAAGCCGTGGAAGTCAAAGAATTGCTGTATCAAGCAGTTGCTTATCTAGGTCTTAGTCGTGTTTATGCCTTTTTCGTACCGACGAATACGATTTTTACCAATCAAGGAATTTCTCTTCCTTTGGCTAGTCAAAAAAATACGAAAAATCAAACTCGCTTAGAAGCTGGAGAAGAAGCTCAGAATGCAATTTTTGGCGACCAGATGAAGGGTTTTGCGACAAAGGGAGAGCCGGATGTACGCCATATTAACAAATGGTTGGTAGATAATTGTTTTGGTGATTATTATACTCGCTCTAGTCTTGATTATGCTGAGCGTGAATTGCTGACATTTTGCTATCTTTATTCTCAAGGGGGCTGTGAACCGCAGCTAAAAGGGCACATTGCAGCCAATCTTCGCTTAGGAAATGATAAAACGTTGTTAATTGCAGTCATCTCTGCTTGTATCCCTTATATCGGTTATCCGCGTACTCTAAATGCACTTAGTTGTATCAACGAAGTTGTAAATGCACAACAGTAAATTTATCACAAAGGAAGTAGAAAAATGAAATATCAAACAAAAGAAGCCTTTGATAAGGCAAATCATTTCGGACTTGGTGCATCAAATGATGCTTATGCTCAATACTTTATCGGTCAATCGTATTTAAATTCCCTCGGTGCAACAAAAGATGGTGTAATCGCCCTTCATAATGTCATTTTTGAGCCTGGCTGTCGAAATAATTGGCATATTCACCACGCTAGCAAGGGCGGTGGACAAATTCTGATTTGTACGGCTGGTGAAGGTTGGTATCAAGAAGAAGGTAAAGAAGCAGTCAGCTTATCTGAAGGCTCTGTAGTGATTATCCCTGCGAATGTAAAGCACTGGCACGGTGCGAAAAAAGATTCTTGGTTCAGCCATATAGCGTTTGGTGTTCCTGGGGAAGACTTGTCAAACGAATGGTGTGAAGCCGTTTCAGACGAGGAATATAATCAATTAAAAGATTAGAAGAAACAATCATCTCAAGAGCAAGTATTGCGGATTTGATTGTTTGTATCATAAAAGAACCGTCTTTATACAACTATGCTAGTCTAGGTATTTCAAAGTCAGGAACAGACGGCGACAGACCTATGTATTAAAGAAAACAGCACAAACCTATCGTAAGAAAGTTTATGCTGTTTTTAATTGCGTAATTTTATTCTATTTTAAATGATAGGATAACAGTTTCTCGCTACACATAAAAATGAAAATGCTAGAAAAAACTCCCAACGCGATACAATAAAGGTATTCAAGCCTATTGTAAAGCGATGGGAGAAAATATAGCATAAAAATTTCGTTGTTTATCACACATAAGATGATTATGGTTTACTTATCAAATTGAACTTCTTCTAACAAGTATTCAATGAATTTATCACCCATTTTAGACAAACTAGCTTTTTCGTGTTTGATATAAACCAGCTCAATAGGGTCATCAATATCTAGCGGAATGGAAACAATATTGTCACCGTTGAGATTGCTGTTGAGAATACCAGTTGCGATAGTGTAACCGTCAAGACCGATTAAAAGATTGAAAAGGGTTGCTCGGTCACTGACAACGATGGATTTTTTATGGTGTTCTTGGGATAGGATTTCTTCTGAAAAGTAAAAGGAATTGTGGGTTCCTTGATCGTAACTGAGGTAAGGAAAATCTTCTAGATCAGCTAATTGCACCAGTTTTTTCTTTGCTAGAGGATTGCTCTTACTGACAAAGATATGGGGCTGTGCGGTAAAGAGATGAGTGGCAATCAAGTGATTGTCATCTAGCATTTTGGAGAGGACATCGCGGTTGTAGCTGTTGAGAAATAGAACACCAATTTCACTACGGAAATTTTTGACGTCATCAATGATTTCCCAAGTTCGGGTTTCCCGCAGGAAGAGCTCGTACTTTTCCATGTCACTCTTTTTGAGCAGAGATACGAAAGCATTGACCACAAAGGCGTAGTGTTGTGAGGAAACGCTGAAAAGTTCTCGGTTAGCAACGGGATTTTTATAACGTTCTTCCAGCAGCTGGGTTTGCTCTACTACCTGACGAGCATAGGAAAGAAATTCCATGCCGTCCTTAGTCAAGGTAATGCCCTTGGGATTGCGGATGAAAATCTCAATAGCCATTTCATTTTCCAAATCACGCACAGCATTAGACAGACTTGGCTGGGTGATGAATAATTGTTTGGCAGCTTCGTTCATACTGCCCGTTTCGACGATTTTGATAATATAATGTAATTGCTGAATTCTCATAAGCCTATTTTATCACATTAGCATTGACAAAACACTTGTTAAGTTGTAAAATATGTTAAATTTAACCTTTAAGAAAGTCCAGCGAGGCTTCCAAGGTTTCAGGTGAAGGAAGAGTGGGAACAAGTCTGCTCTCTATTTTCGTGAGACCTTGCGTGTGTATGCGAGGTCTTTTTTGGTAAAGAAATGAGGTAGAAATGGTAAGTAGTTCGTGTAAGAAAAGATTTGGAAAAATCATGTTGGAGAAGATGAACATTGTGCATCAAGAGGAAATTGCTCCGCGAATTTTTGCTATGGATTTACAAGGGGAAATGGTTAGCCAGATGAAGGCTGGGCAGTTTCTACATATTCGAGTCCCAGATGATACAAAGCTTCTACGGCGACCTATTTCAATTTCAGAGATTGATAAAGAGAGAAAAATTTGTCGGATTATTTACAGGATAGAAGGGGCAGGCACAGAAATTTTTTCTAAATTGCAGAAGGGTTTTCAGTTGGATGTCATGGGTCCTCAAGGAAATGGGTTTGATTTATCTGGTTTGGACATTGAAGATACAGCCTTAATCATAGGAGGCGGTATTGGTGTTCCGCCCTTGCTGCAAGTAGCAAAAGAATTACATATCAAAGGGGTCAAGGTCACTTCAGTTCTTGGATTTGCAACAAAAGCCACCGTTATTTTGGAAGAAGAGATGAAAAAATACGGTCGTGTCATCGTAACAACAGATGACGGTTCTTATGGTCGCAAAGGCTACGTTTCTTCTGTTGTGAATGAATTGCCAGAAAGTTTTACAGCGGTTTATGCTTGCGGAGCTCCCGGCATGCTCAAATATGTTGATGAAACATTTCGTAGTCATCCGCGAGCTTACATTTCTATGGAGTCACGAATGGCTTGTGGAATGGGGGCTTGCTATGCTTGCGTACTTCATGTGATTGGTGAGGATCAATCAGTCAATAAGCGTGTCTGTGAAGACGGTCCCGTTTTTGAGACTGGTACAGTTTTGGTGTAGGAGGTGAACATGTCGAAAAATCGTTTAGCAGTTTCTCTTCCGGGATTGGAACTGAAAAATCCAATTATTCCAGCTTCGGGTTGTTTTGGTTTTGGTCAGGAATATGCCAAATATTATGATCTGGATGTGCTTGGCTCAATCATGATTAAAGCAAGCACGCAGAATCCTCGTTTTGGCAATCCGACACCGCGTGTGGCGGAAACACCAGCTGGTATGCTCAATGCTATTGGTTTGCAAAATCCTGGTGTAGATGTGGTGTTAGCAGAAAAGCTTCCTTGGCTGAATCAACATTATCCTAATCTGCCAATTATTGCTAATGTTGCTGGATTTTCCAATGAAGAATATGCTTTTGTCGCAGGAAAAATTTCTCAAGCACCAAACGTTAAAGCAATTGAACTCAATATTTCCTGTCCTAATGTGGATCATGGCAATGGAGGATTATTGATTGGGCAGGTGCCAGATTTGGCTTACAATGCCACGAAAGCAGCAGTTGAAGCTTCTAGTGTGCCGGTATATGTCAAATTAACGCCAAGTGTAGCAGACATTACCGAAATTTCTAAAGCTGTAGAAGCTGCAGGAGCAACAGGATTTACCATGATTAACACCTTAGTTGGTATGCGATTTGATTTGAAAAGTAGAAAATCAATTCTCGCAAATGGAACGGGCGGTATGTCAGGTCCTGCTGTTTTTCCCGTTGCCTTGAAGTTAATTCGTCAGGTAGCCCAATCCAGCAGTTTGCCAATCATTGGTATGGGTGGAGTAGATTCAGCAGAAGCAGCCATTGAAATGTTTATTGCGGGAGCATCAGCTATTGGTGTTGGTACGGCAAATTTCACAGACCCTCATGCTTGTCCTAATATCATTGAGAACCTACCTAAAGTTATGGATAAGTATGGCATTGAAAGTTTGGAAAGTCTGCGAGCAGAAGTCAAGGAAAATTTGCTTGCTTAATTGATATTTTACTTGACAAGAGATAAAGTAAATTATAAAATAATTGAAATAAAACCTTTAAAGAAGTCCAGAGAGGCTCCAAGGTACATACGGTTTAAAATGGCAATAAAATGCTGATTTTCGTGTAACCTTGCTCTCAGGCAAGGTTTTTCTTTATGATTATTACCAGTAAAAATAAGGAGATTATCCCCCATGCGTGAAGAACGTCCTATTATTGCCCTTGATTTTCCGTCATTTGATGATGTCAAGGAGTTTTTGGAGCATTTTCCAGAAGACGAAAAGCTCTATGTCAAAATCGGTATGGAATTTTTCTATGCCATTGGTCCGGAAATTGTGCATTATCTGAAAGGTTTGGGACACAGCATTTTCCTAGATTTGAAATTGCACGACATTCCAAATACAGTTCGTTCAGCTATGTCAGTTTTGAGAACCTTTGGGATTGATATGGTGACGGTTCATGCGGCAGGTGGCGTGGAAATGATGCGAGAAGCCAAGAAGGTTTTAGGTGATCAGGCAAAGCTCGTAGCAGTGACCCAGCTGACTTCTACCAGTGAGGAAGATATGCGGGATTGCCAAAATATCCAAACAACTGTTTCAGAATCTGTTGTCAACTATGCCTGCAAAGCTAAGGAAGCTGGACTGGACGGAGTTGTTTGTTCGGCTCAGGAGGTTAAGCTGATTAAAGCCGCAACATCAGAAGATTTTCTGTGCGTCACTCCAGGTATTCGCCCAGCTGGTTCTGAAATCGGGGATCAAAAACGGGTTATGACGCCGCAAGAAGCTCATCAAATTGGTAGTGATTACATTGTGGTTGGGCGTCCCATCACACGAGCAACTGATCCAGTAGCTGCTTACCGAGCTATAAAGGCGGAATGGGTGAATGGTTAGAAAAATTTATCGAGCAATCATTGATAGACCCATCGGTTATCAAGATAGTTTTGGAAATCGTTATCCTATCAACTATGGTTATATTCCGGATTTATTTGCTGGAGACGGCGAAGAACAAGATGTTTATATCATTTCGGAAAAAATACGAGAACCTTTGGAATCTTTTGAAGGAGAATTGATTGCTGTTATTCACCGACAAGATGATGTGGAGGATAAGTGGGTGCTGACCTCTACAAATGAGAATATTACCATAGAAGATATTAAAGAAAAGACATATTTTTTGGAACAATTTTTTGCTTCCACTATTGAATTATTGTAAAGGAGAAATCATGACTTTAGCAAAAGATATTGCCCGTGACTTACTGAAAATTGAGGCTGTTTACTTGAAACCGGAAGAGCCTTTCACTTGGGCGAGCGGTATTAAGTCTCCAATCTACACAGACAATCGTGTGACCTTAGCCTATCCGGAAACGCGAACCTTGATTGAAAATGGTTTTGTAGAGAAAATCAAGGCTGAATTTCCAGAAGTAGAAGTCATTGCTGGAACAGCGACAGCAGGTATTCCTCACGGTGCTATTATTGCAGACAAGATGAATCTGCCCTTTGCCTATATTCGTAGCAAACCAAAAGACCACGGTGCTGGAAATCAGATTGAAGGTCGGGTAAAATCAGGTCAAAAAATGGTCGTGGTTGAGGATTTAATTTCAACTGGTGGTTCCGTTTTGGATGCCGTTGCAGCAGCGAAGCGAGAAGGTGCAGACGTCATTGGAGTAGTGGCTATTTTCACTTACGAATTGCCTCGAGCAGAAAAGAATTTTTCAGATGCAGGTGTGAAACTAGTGACCTTATCTAACTATACTGAATTGATTAATCTGGCGGAACAAGAAGGCTATGTTTCAGCAGAAGGATTGGCCCTACTTGAGAAATTTAAGCATGATCAAGAAAATTGGCAGGGATAAGAAAGATGAATCTAATAGAACTAAGTAGGAAGTATCCTCAGGCAGAAGTTTGGGCACATCCAGATAAATTTAATGAAGAAAACGGACGTAGCAAGTAATTAGACGTTAAGCAGCAATCTGACGATTGTTGTTTTTTTAAATAGCGAAACACTGTAGATTTTGTTATAATATCCCTATGCTAAAAATGTACTCTTTTTTCTTTGGAATCTTGCAAAAAATCATGTTACTGATTGGCTTGCATTGGTTTTTTACTGCGATTAGTCATCTAGGGACAATTTCTAGTCTGGCTTTGATTGGAGTGGCGATACTAGCGTTTCTGGCTTATCGTTATCTAGAAAATGTTAAAAAATGCTACCACTACCTGATGAAGCACAAAGTTGCTATTATGATAGCGGTGATTGTATTTCAGCTAGCCATGCTTTTATCTGCTCAGTTGTTGATTCGGCGAGATGCAGCAGTTGTTTTTAACGGCGCTTTTAAGTACTTAAAAGAATCTTCTATTTCCAGTTATTTGACACGCAATCCGAATAATCTGTTTCTCTTTTTGTATGAGCGCTTTTTTTATAATATCTTTGGAAGTTCAGCTTTATGGATTTTGCAAGGGTTAAATATATTTTATGCCGATATAACGGCTCTCATTTTGTATAAGGGAATGAAAAAATATGTGAGCAAGCCCGCTGCTGATGTGACATTTAGTTTGTATGTCTTACTAGTTGGTTTTTCACCTTATTTTTATTCGATGTACACGGATATATGGCCTCTTCCGCTCATCGCTTTACAAATATTCTTACTTTTTGATTTATTTGGGCTTCAATGGCAGGATAAAAGGGTACTCTTCATAAAGACAATCGGATTGGGCTTGATAAGCGGACTTGCATTTCTGATTCGACCAACTGTGTTGATTGTCATTATGGCAGGTTTTATGTTGCTGTTTTTCAAAAAGGAATGGAAGAAATTTATCCTAATCTTTGTCACCTTTCTTTTATCATTTAGTATGGTTTCCCTTGGTGGAAGCTATCTCAAAGCGCATCAAACAGAAGTGACATTGATGCAAGGGAAAGGATTGTCAAAAAGTCCTCTGCTCTTTATCGACTTAGGGTTGACTTTTATTGGACACGATCAAGAAGACGTGAAAGAGGGCTTGCTTCAATATATTGATGTTGATGAGCGAGATCGGTACAATAATGGAATGTTCAAGCAAGAAAATGTCAAAAAAGAAATCAAGCGGCGTTTAAAAGAATATTCGTTTTTAGGATTTCTCAGTCATCTTTACTATAAGCATTCATTAGCTGTTTCAGAGGGAACTCTAGGCTGGTTGTATCGAGATGTGGAATATGAGAAAACGCCCTATATTTCCCCTCTTTATCCTTATACAAAACAGAATCCTGTGGCGCAGTTTATCAGAACCTATTTTCTGAGTGTGGATAAGAGTGAGTATCGGTATTATGAGATTGTGAAGCAAGTTGTTTGGATTGTGGTGAGTCTGGGACTTGTTTTTGCCTTGTGGAAATATCGTGCAAATGATAAATTGAATTGTATCAGTCTTGCAGTTTTTGGAGGTTTGTTGTTTTTGCTCATTTTTGAAGGTGGAAAGACGCGGTATTTGATTCAATTTTTACCCCAAATCATCATATTGTCTGCATTAGGTTTGACTGAATATTTACCAGATTGGTTAAAAAGTAAGAAAGGAGAAAAGATAGAATGAGAAAATCGTTTTACACTTGGTTGATGACGGAGCGTAATCCCAAAAGCAAAGCGCCCAAGGCAATACTCGCCGATTTAGTTTTTCATGAACCGACTTTTCCTAAGCATACGGATGATTTTGATGAAGTTAGCCGCTATTTAGAAGAGCATGCTGACTTTTCCTTTAATCTTAGCGATTTTGATGCGATTTGGGAAGAATATCAGGATCATTAGTTCAGAGAAGTGATAGAATTTTCCGAGTTACTTTGCTATAATATAGTAAATAATGTGAAGAAAGAGGTTCTTTGTTTGCAAGAACATTCAGTAGAAATTACCTTACAGCATCCGGATGATGCTTTTCATCTTTTTGGTTCCAATGAACGTCACTTGCGTTTAATGGAACAGGAGTTACAGGTAACCATTCATGCAAGGACGGAGGTTGTCCAGATTATCGGTAGCGAAGCAGCTTGTGAGGAGACTCGCCAGGTGCTTCAAGCTCTGCTAGTTTTGGTGAATCGCGGGATGACGATTGGGACGCCAGATGTAGTGACGGCTATTACCATGGTTAAAAATGGTGAGATTGATAAGTTTGTGGCTCTGTATGAGGAAGAAATTATCAAAGATTCTTATGGCAAGCCCATTCGTGTCAAGACCCTAGGGCAGAAAGTGTATGTCGATAGCATTAAGAATCATGATGTTGTCTTTGGGATTGGACCAGCAGGGACAGGGAAGACCTTTCTTGCGGTGACCTTGGCGGTGACAGCTCTCAAACGCGGTCAGGTCAAGCGGATTATTTTGACTCGCCCGGCGGTTGAAGCAGGGGAAAGTCTTGGTTTCTTGCCAGGAGATCTAAAAGAAAAAGTAGATCCTTATCTGAGACCCGTTTACGATGCACTCTTCCAAATTCTTGGGAAAGAACAGACTACGCGCCTTATGGAGCGAGAAATCATTGAGATAGCCCCTTTAGCTTATATGCGTGGACGAACATTGGATGATGCCTTTGTCATCTTAGATGAAGCGCAAAATACGACCATTATGCAGATGAAGATGTTTTTGACCCGACTTGGTTTTAATTCCAAGATGATTGTCAATGGGGATATTAGTCAGATTGACTTGCCGAAGAACAGTAAATCAGGTCTCATTGATGCGACAGAGAAATTGAAAAATATCAAGCAAATTGATTTCGTTTACTTATCAGCCAAGGACGTTGTGCGTCATCCTGTGGTGGCAGAGATTATCCAAGCTTATGAACATTCTACTGAAATGGCGCATCATCATTTTTCTAAAGAAGAGAATTCAAGTTTAGCTAGCCACGAAATCGTCGGCGAGCCAGTCAAGGAATCAGAAGATAATGAAGGGATATCTCTTGACTAATCTGAACAAGTTGCACACGACTAATTTTGGGGAAGTACGCTTGCAAAAGAATCTGCTACGTGACTGATGGCTATCAATGCATCTTCCTATGTCATAATCACAGGACACAGAAAGTAAGAATTAAAAAATGATTGACCAACTATCTAAGTATTACAGCTGTAGAATACTAACTGAAAAGGATATTCCAAGTATTTTATCTTTATATGAAAGCAATCCTCTATATTTTCAGTATTGTCCACCAAAGCCAAATTTGGCAAGTGTAAAAGAGGACATGCTTCGTCTACCTGAAGGTAAAGCTAAGGCTGATAAGTTTTATGTTGGCTTTTGGGATAGCTCTAACCTTGTAGCTGTTATGGATTTTGTCTATGCCTATCCTGATGAGGAGACAGTTTTTATTGGTCTATTTATGGTTAATCAGACCTATCAAGGGAAAGGTATTGGCAGCCAGATTGTGACAGAAGCGCTAACCTATTTTGCTAAAAACTTTCGAAAAGCACGTTTGGCTTATATCAAGGGGAATCCACAATCTCAGCATTTTTGGAAAAAGCAGGGCTTCAAACCAATTGGAAGTGAGGTCAAGCAAGAACTCTATACGGGTGTTATCGTCGAACAGAGCTTAAGAGGTTAGAAATGGCATCAAGTAAAAACTATTTGGAATTTGTTTTGGAGCAATTATCGGGATTAGATGATGTGGCTTACCGTTCTATGATGGGAGAGTATATTCTTTACTTCCGTGGTAAGATTATTGGTGGTATTTATGATAATCGCTTTTTAGTTAAACCTGTGCAAGCAGTCTTAGATAAGATTGACCAACCTTCGTTTGAGTTTCCATACGAAGGTGCCAAAGAAATGATTTTAGTGGAAGACCTTGATAATAAGGTGTTTCTAGAAGATCTGATTTTAGCTATGTATGATCAACTGCCGCTACCTAAACCTAAAAAGAAAAAGCAAATGTGAACAAAGCAACAAAGAAGCCTGCTAAGGGCTTTTTTGTTATGGCTAAAAAAGGAAACCAATTTACCAGATATAGCTCCGAATTTAAATGATAGGTGGTGGAAGATTACCCCAGTGGATAAAACGTGGAAATGCATTTTTTATCTTATCAAAGTTTCAAAAGCTAAAAACATTTCGCTTGATGACTTTGAAGAGGTTGTTGCTAGTCTCTAGCTTAGCGTTGGGGTATGGGAGTTCAAGAACGATGTTAGTATTGTTTTGACCTTTCAGAAAGTTCATAATCTCCAGTGGACTTACTCGTTGTATGAATTTTATAGCACTTTTATTGTTTTGTTTCGTGAAATAGTCTTAATTACTTTATTCTTATCATAATAAAAATAAATCAAAGGGTGACAATCTGTCAAGAAAACTTCCTTAAAAGATATGTTTTTTTTAACTGATTTGAAGTATAATAGTAATTGTAGTATAGTATTGAAATTTATACTATTAGCTTATAAAAAATTAGAAAAAGGAGAAATTTATTATGAAGACAAAGAAGTGGATAATTTTCTTTTTATCTTTATTCACGGTCTTTACTGTTATAGGTTTCTGGAACGTCCAGCGGGTTTCTGCTGCTGACGTTACCAATAAAGCCCATTTCGAGGACTTGAAGATTACTATCGCATCTACAGGAAGTGAGACTGAAGGAATTCATGGTTCAAACGATACTTTGATGAAATTGAAATATTCAGGTAAATTCTCATTTCCCAATGTGGCAGCTAATGAAATCAAGAATGGTGATTACTTTATCGTAAAGGCTCCAGATAACTTGAGTTTGACAGATAGTAGTCTGGATCTCATCGATAAAAATTCAAATACAAAGATGGGGACTGTGAAGGTAGAAAGTGCCAACCATCGTCTTGTCTTTACTTTCAATGAAGCAGTTCAGGGGAAACAACATATCCGTGGGGACTTTGTTGCAGAAGCAACTGAAACGCTCCAAAAAGAAGGGAAAACGGTTACCTATGTTTTACCAGGTGGTAAAAAACAGACCATCACGTATAAAGTGAATAAATATGAAAAGACTGACGTGATTGGAGAAACTATTGCAAAGTACGGTTATAACGATGACAAGAAGGCGAGAGCACATTTTCAAATGAAAATTAATCGCGCTAAGCAAGATATGACCGGACATGTGGTGAAGATTACAGATGATGTCTCAAAGGGAGCCTTCGCTAGCTACATAGAAAGTACTTTCTCTCTGCATGAAGCGGAATTTGAGACGACGAATACGAATTCGTCTGCTCTTAAAAAAATGGGTAAGAGTTATGATATCACAACCGATCCGAATGTATACAAGGCTGACTCAGATAACAAAGCTTTACTAACCTTTGTCAATGGGAAACGTGGGTTTGAATTGCTCATGCCGAAAAATATGGGAACAAAGAGCTTTTTCTTAACGTATGATACGTCCTCACCAGCAGATACTTCAACGATAAGTAACTCAGCGCAGTACTTGATTGATAACCAACCACAACTTATTTGGAAACAATACGGAGGTAGTATTGGAACCAGAACAGAAGCAACGTTTAATGTAAAGACGGTTAAATCTGTAGGTGCAACTGTTACTGCTGATATTGCTGGAAAGATCAAAATCACAAAATTCGACGAAGCTGATGCAAATGTTAAGTTGAAAGATGTTGTTTTTGAAATTCGTGATAAAGCTACTAATCAATTAGTCGATACAGTTAGGACTGATGCGAATGGGATTGCCGTTTCAAATCATCTTAGTGATGGTGAGTATATTGTTAAAGAAAAAACTCCGAAACCAGGCTATCAGGTAAATAGTCAAGAGTTTGAAGTTGAGATGAAACAAGGAAAAGGTGTTCCGATCAACATCTCTAATAAACGTGTGACAGTTGATTTTAAAGCAACCAAGACTTGGGTAGGCGGAAAATCCGTAGATCATAAGAAAGTTAAGCTCGGCTTGTATGTCCACAAGAAAGGACAAACTGTTGCAGATTCAAAACCTGTCTCAGGGAACTATACTCCTGAGGTAACTGAGTCCAATGGTGTTTATACTTACGAGTGGAAAAATCAACTACCTAAGTACGATGTAGATGGAACCACAGAGTTAGTCTACTCTGTTCGTGAGCTTCAAGATACTACTGAACTCCCTTTGAAAGAAGGAGAGAAAGTCGCATCTAACGATCATAACTACGTCGTCTCTTACAATGCAGACAAGACACAAGTAACCAACACTTATGAGGTTCCAAAAACAAAAGTAACTGCTAATAAGGTCTGGACTGGTGGTAAGGCTGATGCCCGTCCAAAATTCTATTTCAAACTGTATCGTACATTAGAAGGTGAAACTGAGGAAGCTGTGGCTGATGCTGAGAAGAAAGAAGTTCCAAAGACAGATGGAACTGTTGAATGGACCAATCTTCCTGCGACAGATGCAAATGCTAAGAAGTACACTTATAGTGTTAAAGAAGTAGATGCTCAGGAAAAACCAGTCACTACCGTAGGCGGCTACACAGCCAATCAAACAGATGCTACGACTGTCACAAATACATATAAATTATTACCAACTAAAACTGATATCTTCGTTGATAAAGAATTGACTGGTAATCGTCCGACTCCTCTTCAAGCAGATGAATTTGAATTCATCTTGAAAGATGAGAAAGGAACCGAAGTTCAACGCGCTAAAAATGATGTCAATGGTCATGTTGTCTTCAAGGATATTCCTTTCGACAAGGAAGGACAGTACAAATTCACTATTGTTGAAGCTCATGCTGGTCAAACGATTAACGGTGTGACTCACGATTCAAGAAGTGTTCACGTCACCGTTTCTGTGTATGATCCTGGACAAGGTAAACTTGTTGCAACACCTCTTTATAACCAGATTTCTGCTTTAATGGCTCCTTTTGCGAATTTCGCAAGTTCTGACTCATTGCTTCCTCCTGGAGCCATTTCTGTCATTGATAATGGTGGAATTCAGAAATTCGTAAATACTTATAAAGCAACTAAAGTGAAAGTTCCTGTTGCTGCAACGAAAACGTTGATCAATAAGAACACAAATGAACCGATTCAGCTTCAAGGTGACGAGTTTGAATTCACTTTGACTGACTCAAACGGTGTGGTTCAAGATACTAAGAAGAATGACAAGGACGGAAAAGTTAAGTTTAAAGAGTTGACCTTCAATGAAGCAGGCACTTATACTTATAAGATTGCTGAGAAAGCGGGTAATGCTACAGGTATCAAGTACGATACTAAAACCATCACAGCCACAGTGACTGTAGCGGACAATGGTAAAGGTGTCCTTAAAGCAACTGTTGCTTACGACGATGAAAAAGCATTCGAGAATACCTACACTCCAGCAGGTACTACATCAGTTACTCTTGGAGCGAAGAAAGTTCTAAAAGATAAAGCGCTAGAAGCAGGTAAGTATAGTTTTGTTCTAAAAGAAGGTGACACAGTCCTTCAAACAGTCACTAATGAAGCAAATGGCGATATCTCATTTACCCCATTGACTTACGACGAAAATCAAGTTGGTACACATAAGTACACCGTTTCAGAAGTTTCTGGAAATGAAGCGGGAGTAACTTATGATTCAACGGTTTACGAAGTAGAAGTCAAGGTTGAAAAAGTCAGTGCTACTGAATTAAAAGCAACCGTTTCTAAACAAGCCAGTGACCTTGTCTTCACGAACAAATACACGCCAGCTAAAACACAAATTCCAGTGAAAAAAGTCTGGAATGATGCCGACAACCAAGATGGCAAACGCCCAGCTTCTATCACAGTAAAACTCCTCGCAGATGGCACGGATACTGGAAAAACACTTGAATTGTCAGAAGCAAATGGCTGGGCAGGTAGCTTCACAGATTTAGATGCAGATAAAGGCGGAACTCCGATTGATTATAAAGTAGTTGAAGTTAGCTCAGTAGCTGGTTATACAAGTGAAATCAGTGGAGATGCAGCAACTGGCTTTACAATCACGAACAAATATACTCCAGAAACGATTGACATTAAAGCCACAAAGAACTGGGATGATGCCAATAACCAAGATGGCAAACGTCCGAAATCGATTACGGTCAACCTCTTGGCCGACGGTGAAAAAGTGGCTTCCAAAGAAGTGAAAGCGGCAGCTGACGGCACTTGGTCTACAGTCTTTACAAAACTTCCTAAATTCAAAGCAGGCAAGGTGATTAAATATAGCCTGACCGAAGAAGTCGTTTCTGAATACACCAGCGAAATCAATGATTTCAATATTACCAACAAATACACACCAAAAATGATTGATTATCAAGTGACGAAGACTTGGAATGACAATAATAACCAAGATGGCAAACGTCCAGACCATATCACGGTTCACTTGATGAAGACAGTTGGCGGTGTGACTACCGAAGTTGAGAAATATGATATCAAAGTCGCAGAAGCAGATCCAGCGAATGGCAATGTTTGGAAACATACCTTTACTAATCTTCCAAAATACGAAACAGGTCAAGAAATTGTCTATTCTGTTAAGGAAGATGCCGTAGCAGGATATGAAACATCTATCAAGGGTCAAGAAATCACAAACACCCATGACCCAGAAACAATCGTCATTTCTGGTAAGAAAGTCTGGGAAGATGCTAACAACCAAGACGGCAAGCGAACAAAAACAGTCAAGGTTCAAATTCTGAAAGGCGGCACAATCGTTGATGAAGTTGAAACTTCAGAAGAAAAAGGTTGGGCATTTGAATCCAAACCATTACCGAAGTATGAAAACGGTAAAGAAATTGTCTATAAGGTTCAAGAAGTTGCCGTAGAATCTTACAAATCAGAAGTTGAACCATCTGGAAACAATCAATACACAATTACCAATAAGCATACTCCAGAAAAGGTAAACTTGACAGGTCAAAAGACTTGGAATGACAGTAATAACCAAGACAGAAAACGTCCTACTGAAATCAAAGTTCGTTTATTGGCAGATGGAAAAGACACAGGTAAAGTAGCAACAGCGAGCGAAGCAACTGATTGGAAATACAGCTTTAAGGATTTGGATGGTTACAAAGCTGGAAAAGAAATTGTTTATTCTGTTGAGGAAGTAGATGTACCAAAAGGCTATACCTCTAAAGCAAATGGCATGAATCTTGTCAACAGCTACACTCCAGCTACTACTTCAGTCAGCGGTCAAAAGATTTGGGACGATGATAATGACCAAGATGGTCTTCGTCCAAAAGAGATTCAAGTAAGATTGCTTGCAAATGGCAAAGATACGGGCAAAGTAGCGACAGCAAGCGAAGCAACTGGATGGAAATACAGCTTTGAAGGTTTGGATCGTTACAAAGCTGGAAAAGAAATTGTTTATTCTGTTGAGGAAGTAGATGTACCAAAAGGCTATACCTCTAAAGCAAATGGCATGAATCTTGTCAACAGCTACACTCCAGCTACTACTTCAGTCAGCGGTCAAAAGATTTGGGACGATGATAATGACCAAGATGGTCTTCGTCCAAAAGAGATTCAAGTAAGATTGCTTGCAAATGGCAAAGATACGGGCAAAGTAGCGACAGCAAGCGAAGCAACTGGATGGAAATACAGCTTTAAGGATTTGGATCGTTACAAAGCTGGAAAAGAAATTGTTTATTCTGTTGAGGAAGTAGATGTACCAAAAGGCTATACCTCTAAAGCAAATGGCATGAATCTTGTCAACAGCTACACTCCAGCTACTACTTCAGTCAACGGTCAAAAGACTTGGGAAGATGACAATGACAAAGACGGTCTTCGTCCAAAAGAGATTCAAGTAAGATTGCTTGCAAATGGCAAAGATACAGGCAAAGTAGCAACAGCAAGCGAAGCAACTGGATGGAAATATAGTTTTGAACAACTTGCCAAATATGAAGCAGGTAAGGAAATCACTTATACGGTGGAAGAAGTTGCGGTACCGAAAGGTTACACACCGAAGGTAGATGGTATGAATATCACGAATCGTCATACACCAGAGAAGCCACAAATTCCACAAACCCCACCAAGTACACCAGAGAAATCGAAGAAGAAAATTCTCCCTTCAACAGGTAGTCAAAATTCATTCTTTGCATTACTTGCAGGTCTGTTCACCTTAAGTGGAGCTGCTTACTTGTTAAAGAAGAAGGCGTAATTCTATCATCAGATAGAACAATGAAAGTCCATTAGAGAAATCTAGTGGGCTTTTTCAGGCTCATTGTCAACTGTAGTGGGTGACTAGATCTAAGATCGAGAGAGGGACAAAGTTCTCTCTTTTTGCTTGTTTTCACTCTGAAGCGACAGGGAGGCTACCAAGAGGGTCAGAAGGGAGCCAATAAAAGAAAGAATAGCGATTAGCAGTCCAAAGCTTCTTCGTTCATGATACTCTAAAGAGGTAAGAACAAGGAAGGAGAAGGAAATGGAGTTCAAGGAGTTGTATAGGAAGGTAAGGGGGATTGTTATAATAATGCTTTGTGTGAAAATTTCCTCTCACACTTCAAAAGTAAGTCCTTATGGTTACATCCACCGTTAGACAGAGAGGAACTGCTCAACCAAATCAAAAGTTAGACTGGTATAATAATGATAGACCATAAGAAAGATTAAAAGGTATGACTCCTAGGGAATATCAGGAGTCATACCTTTTAACAGTTACTTTTTTATCTGTCCATTTTAGATGGGGATTGACACCAAGAGTTTTTTATTATACAGACTCAATTTTTATATAAAAAGAGTCTAAGACACTATTTTTCTCAGACTCAAATTGTTCTTATAATAAAAGCAATGGTAGGTGATTATACAAAGCATTACTTTGAGGTGGTGGGTAGGACTTGGCGAAGCCATCCTTTTCGAAATTTATACTAATAAATTATTGATATCTGTGTAGTCACGATTAAGCCCTTCTGCAACGGGTTGGCTAGTGAGATAACCTTTATAAGTAGTAACTCCTTGTTGTAGACCCAAATCATCTGCAATAGCTTGTTCAAACCCTTTGTCCGCCAAAGCTTCAATGTAAGGAAGTGTTACATTTGTTAAAGCAAGAGTTGATGTGCGAGCAACAGCACCAGGTATGTTGGCAACTGCATAATGAAGCACGCCATGTTTTTCATAGACAGGTTCATCGTGAGTGGTTACACGATCAGCAGTTGCAACAACTCCACCTTGGTCAACGGCTACATCCACAATAACAGATCCAGGTCGCATTTTACTGACCATTTCATCAGTAACGAGCTTGGGAGCTTTGGCACCAGGGATTAATACTGCTCCAATCACTACATCGGCCTCTTTGACACTTTCAGCAATATTGAAAGAATTAGACATAAGGGTCTGGATTTGGTGGCCAAAAAGGTCTTCGAGTTCGGACAGGCGTTTAGCGCTGATATCAAGAATAGTGACCTGCGCTCCCAGTCCTAAAGCGATGCGAGCTGCGTGTGTTCCAACAACGCCCCCTCCAATGATAGTGACTTTTCCTTTAGGAACACCTGGCACACCGCCCAGTAGTACACCAGAACCACCTTCTTGTTTGGTTAGAAAGTGAGCTCCAATCTGTACAGCCATACGTCCTGCCACTTCACTCATGGGCACAAGCAAGGGGAGATGCCCCTCTTGGTCACGAACGGTTTCGTAAGCAATCCCTGTTGTCTTGCCCCCAATCATCGCATCGGCTAATTCAGGCGCAGCAGCCATGTGCAGATAGGTGAAAAGCAAGAGGTCATCACGTAAGAGGCCGTATTCAGCAGCTAAGGGTTCTTTGACTTTGACAACTAGATCAGCTGTCCAAGCTTCGGCTGCAGTTGTAACAATTGTCGCTCCCTGTGCTTTGTAGTCAGCGTCTGTAAATCCAGAACCAAGACCAGCTTTGGTTTCAACCAAAACCTGATGACCTTTTTGGACGAGACTGTGAACGCCAGCTGGTGTTAAAGCAACACGATTCTCATTGTTTTTAATTTCTTTTGGAATACCGATTAACATAGATTTACTCCTTTTTTGAGATGTTTTTATTGTATATGAAAACGTTTTAAAAATCAAGAAAAAATTAGAAAACATTGATTTCAGTGAGTATTTATGTTATGCTATGAGGCAACATAGGAGGTTCGTGCAAAATGGAAAGTATTTATCTAAAGCTAGCTGAAAACCGAACTTTGGAAACAGAGCGCCTGCTCCTACGACCTGTGACCTTAGATGGCGCTGAGGCTATGTTTGAATATTCTTCTGATGAAGAAAATACTCGCTGTACTTTTTTACCTAATAAAGATTTGGAAGAAACTAAAAATATTATTGCTCGTTTGTTTATGGGTCGACCACTTGGAAATTGGGGGATTGAGCTGAAGGAAAGTGGTAAACTAATTGGCAGCATTGACCTACACAAGCTGGATCCGATCCTCAAAAAGGCAGCTATCGGCTATGTGATTCATAAGAATTACTGGAATCAGGGCTTGGCAACGGAAGCATTGAAAGAAATAATTCGACTGGCTTTTGAACGTTTGGATATGAATATGTTAGTAGCTCTCCATGATGTTGAAAATCCAGCTTCAGGGCGAGTTATGGAAAAGGCTAGTATGAAGTTTTCCCATATTGCCCCATACGCAGCACTCGATGAGCACGAGGAAGGCCGAATTTCTCAGAGAGCTTATTATTGTTTGACAAAGGAAGATTATTTTAAAAAATATTGATGTGAACGTGATATTTATAGGAAATTTTAATGGTGATTAGGTTCTTTTTGGGACGTTCTAACAAAAAGTTCTTTCTCTTATGATGAAAACATTTTTCAAATCTATTGACAAGAATCTGTCTGCATGATATAGTAGATGGGTACTGCTGATTTAGCTCAGTTGGCAGAGCGCATCCATGGTAAGGATGAGGTCGCCGGTTCGATCCCGGCAATTAGCATGATGAACAGGAAAAAGCCCAATTTTAATGGGCTTTTTTGCATTGGTGACGATATTAAGACATCAAATTCACCAGCTATTATAGGTGATGGTATTCTCTTAGGTCAAAGCGTTGGTACAGACCTAGTCGGCTTGGACTTTTATCAAATAATGCTGGTATCTGACCCGATTACAGGCGCCTCCGGCTAACTTCATCATGGTCAATACTTAAGGAAAACGTTTTGTAGATGAGTACGGTAGTCGGGATAAATGAGTTCGGGCAGCAATTGACAATGGTGGTTTTTTCTATCTGATTGTAGACGATAATATGAAAGAAACAGCTAGTCAAGAAAAGATTGATGCACTGGTAGCACATGGAATGATTTACCGATCAGATAGTTTGAAAGAGTTGGCTTAACAGCAACAAATGGATCCACAGGTCTTTACCAAGACGATCACAGCTTATAATATTTATGTTGATGCAGGCTATGATCCTGAATTTGAAAAGGGAGCTTTCGACCTTAAGGTTGAAAAGGCGCCGTTTTATGCTACTCCTCGGAAACCAGCCGTGCACCATACTATGGGTGGTCTTAAGATTGATACGGAAATGCATGTTATCAATAAACAAGGACAAGTTATCCGAGGTCTCTATGTAGCTGGAGAAGTAGCTGGCGGACTGCATGCCGGAAACCGTTTAGGTGGCAATTCTCTTACTGATATTTTAACTTTTGGACGTATCGCAGCCGAAATTGCTATTACAAAGAATTGCTAATCTTGATTTTAAGGCAGAAAATTCATTCAGTTTTGGGAGGATTTTTTGTAAATATTCTTGACAAGCATTTCTTTTAATGTTAAAGTATTAACTAATTAAAAGTAGAAAGGAGAATGTATCATGAATAATGTAAAACAAAACAGTACTCAGGTATATCATACGACAGAACTCCTTTCTAGCACAGCACTGTAATTTATTTTTGATGAAAAAATAAATAAAACAAGTAAGCTCAGGACAGGTCTATTCTGTCTTGGGCTTTTTTGTGCGTTTCGGAAAGGATTAGGATGATTAAAAGTTTATTTGGATATATAAAAGAGCATAAATGGTTATATTTATCCATTGCTCTGGTTTTGCTATTGTATGATTTTACCATGCTGATTCCAACACAGGTGATTCAGCGTTTAGTAGATCATCTGTCGCATCATAGTTTGACACAGCAGAATTTAATTAGAGACGTTGGTTTGTTAGCTCTGGTGACAATTTGTAACTATCTTTCGGCTTACTATTGGCATTTAAAAATATTTCAGTCGTCTATTGACTATAAGTTTCTCATGCAAAGAAAAGCTTTTGAGAAATTGGCAGCTATGAGAACGCCTTTCTACGAAAAGTTTCGTTCTGGCGATATTTTAACGCGCTTTTCCACAGATGTTGAGGGGATGATGGAGATGGCTGGCTATGGGATTGTCATTCTCTTATATGCTGGAGGCATGATTGCCTTTGTCATTCCGACCATGTTTTTTATCTCATGGGAAATTAGCTTACTGGCTATGCTTCCGCTTATGATATTGATGATATGGATTTATTTTCTTGGAAAAAAACAAGATAAACTAGTCGAAAATAATCGTGAAGCAGTGGCATCTTTGAATGATGAGGTGCTGGAAACAATAGAGGGAGTCCGAGTTGCGCGTGCTTATAGCAAGAAGACAACTCAGAAAGAACAGTTCCAATTGCGCACAAAAGCTTTATCTAAGGTTGGTGATCAAATTGCCAGCATTCAATATCTTTACGCGCCTCTCTCCTCTGTCTTTATCGCTTTATCAACGATTATTGTACTTCTTATTGGGGCTATTTTTATAAAAATGGGACAGTTAACAATTGGGCAAGTGATCGCTCTTCAATTGTATATGATTAGCCTTATTGAACCTTTTTGGATGTTGTCGGACTTTATCTTGGTCTATCAAACAGGGAAAACGTCTTTTAAAAAGGTCACAGAATTGATTGAAACGACAGATGATATGAAAATGAGTGGCAAAGAGGAGTTAAAACATCTTATCTCTATTCGTTTTCAGAATTATCATTTCACTTATCCACAAACAAAAAGACCTAGCTTGCGTAACATAGCTTGGCAAATTGAAGCAGGAAAGACGTATGGTATTGTTGGAAAAACAGGATCTGGTAAAACAACCTTAGTTCGTCAGCTTCTTCAGCAATATCCTGTTGGACGAGGTACATTTCAGATAAATGGAAAATCCGTCAGTCACTATTCACGTCCATCGATTGAAGCAATGATTGGCTATGTCCCTCAGGAGCATATTTTGTTCTCAAAATCTGTCAAAGACAATATTGCCTTTGGTAAGAGAAATGCGACATTAAGCGATATTGAGAAAGCTATTAAAACAGCAGCATTTTCAGAAGATTTAAAACGAATGCCAGACGGACTGGAAACTCTTATTGGTGAGAGAGGAGTGTCAATATCTGGCGGTCAAAAACAAAGAATTTCTTTAGCACGCGCCTTTATTAGACAACCAGAAGTCCTCATTTTGGATGATTCTTTGTCAGCAGTTGACGCTCAAACAGAGCGTCGAATTATCAAAAATCTTCAGGATATGCGAGCTAATCAGACAACGATCATTGTGACACACCGTTTGTCAGCTATCCAACAGGCAGACTGGGTTCTTGTCTTAGAAGATGGACAAATTGTTGAAGAAGGGACACCGAACCAGTTGCTAAATAAAGGAGGCTGGTATGCCGAACAATATCAGCGGCAGCAACATCAGAAAGGAGGGAGCAAATGAGTATCATTAGTCGTTTATTAAAAGAACTAAGAGTTGTTCGAACTGCATTCTTTTTTGCGGTTGGAATTGCTGTTTTAGCAACGGTGACTAGCCAACTGTCTCCTCTCTGTTTGAGAAATATGATAGACGGACCGCTTACACAGATTGGAAGCGGAAAAGATCGTCAGGTTCAGCTTTTGCAATTAGCTGGATTATACATAATGGTTGTAGTTTTGGGGAGCATACTGACTTACTTAGGTGATCGCCTTTTAGCGCATTGTGGAAACAAAGTAGCCGAACATCTGAGAAATGAAGCTTATCAAGTCATGCAAAATTTGCCGATTTCTTACTTTGATGATAAGCCGGCAGGGAAGATTGCGACCAGAATTGTAAATGACACGGAAACCTTACGAAGACAATTTTATGCTAGTTTAGTTAGTGTTTTGATTCAAGTTCTTCGGATTGTTTTTACCTACGCTTTATTGTTTTACCTTAGTCCGCTTGCTGCCTCGGTACTTTTGCTATTGCTTCCTGCTTTTTATGGGATACAAGTATTTTATAAAAAACTAACGGACAAGCCGATGAAAGACTTTTATGATTCACGGAGTGACATCAATAATCAAGTGAATGAATTGATGCATGGAGCTAGTCTGATACAGCTATATCATCAGGAAAAAATAGTTCTTTCAGAATTTGATGCAACTGCCCGAAAAATGAGCCAAGCAGATAAACAAATTGTATGGGTAAGTGCTCTTTCGTCTTGGCCATTAACGGAATTTTTAAAAAATACAGTGCTTGCTGTCATTTTGACAATAGTTGGTCAGCAATTTTTAGGCGGTCATAGCGTTATTACCGCAGGTGTACTGTTTGTCTATCTCAATTATATTATTGATTTATTTGAGATGATGGGTTTTCTGGTTCGGCTTTTTCCGAATGTACAACGATCATTGGAAACAGGAAAACGAGTTTTAGAATTGCTAGATCAACCTCAGGAAGCGGATGAGAAAACGCAGTTAACAGTCAATAAAGGTGAGGTTGTGTTTGAACATGTGAGCTTTGCGTATGAGAAAGGCAAGACTATTCTGCATGATATTAGCTTTAAGGCAAAGCAAGGGGAGACGATTGCTTTGGTGGGACATACCGGCTCTGGAAAATCTTCTATCATGAACCTACTTTATCGTTTCTACGATCCTCAAAAAGGGAAAATATATATTGATCAACAAGACATCCAACAATATTCTCGGGAAAGTCTTCGTAGTCACATGGGAATTGTCTTGCAAGATCCTTATCTATTCACGGGAACGCTAGCAAGCAATGTAGCGATGACTCATTCAGGCATCAATCGTGAAAAAGTCCTGGAAGCTTTAGAAAAGGTCGGTGCAGGGGACTTGCTGGCTCGTTGTAAAAAAGGAATTGATGAACCTGTAAGGGATAAAGGGGCAGCATTTTCGAGCGGTGAACGGCAATTGATTTCATTTGCTCGAACTCTCTACGCTAATCCCAAAATTTTAATATTGGACGAAGCAACTTCTCATATTGATACAGAAACCGAAGAACTGATTCAAAAAGCAATGGCTGTGGTAAAGGAGGGGAGGACAACTTTTATCATTGCTCACCGTTTGTCCACCATTCAAGATGCAGACCAAATTTTGGTTATTTCTGAAGGAAAGATTGTGGAGCGAGGGCAACATGATACATTAGTAAAACAAAATGGCATTTATGCTCAAATGAGCCGTCTCCAGCAACAAGTATAAGTTTTGAAAGAAAAAATGTGAAGTAAAGAGCAGAACGAAATAGTAAATGATTAATAAATCAGGCACCCCTATCTGAAATATGGTATAATGAAGTGATACTAATAAAGTGGGTGTAATATGTATATAGAAATGGTCGATGAGACAGGACAAGTTTCGGAAGAAATCATCAAGCAAACACATGATATACTGGAATTTGCTGCTAAAAAGATTGGCAAGGAAGAAAAAGAAATGGCGGTGACATTTGTTACCAACGAGCGCAGCCATGAGCTGAATTTGGAATATCGAAATACAGATCGTCCGACAGATGTTATCAGCTTGGAGTACAAGCCTGAGCTGGACATTGCCATTGACGAGGAGGATTTACTAGAAAATCCTGAGTTGGCGGAAATGTTAGAGGACTTTGATGCTTATATAGGAGAACTTTTTATTTCCATAGATAAGGCGCGCGAGCAAGCAGAAGAGTATGGTCACAGTTTTGAGCGAGAGATGGGGTTTCTTGCAGTGCATGGTTTTTTGCATATTAATGGATACGATCACTATACGCCAGAAGAAGAGGCGGAAATGTTTGGCTTACAGGAAGAAATTTTGACTGCTTATGGACTTACAAGACAATAATACAAACAAACGCAAATGGAAAAATCGAGATGTGATTTCGAGTTTAGAATTTGCTCTGACAGGGATTTTTACAGCAATAAAAGAAGAGCGCAATATGCGCAACCATGCTGTTTCAGGAGTTGCGGTTGTGCTTGCAGGCGTCCTATTTCAGGTATCTGCGATAGAGTGGCTCTTTCTCTTTTTGAGTATTTTTCTAGTCATTTCTTTTGAGATTATGAATTCAGCTATTGAAAATGTGGTGGATTTAGCTAGTGATTATCACTTTTCCATGCGAGCTAAAAATGCCAAGGATATGGCAGCTGGAGCTGTTTTGGTTGTTTCCGGTTTTGCGGTTATAACAGGAGTGATTATTTTCGTTCCGAAAATTTGGAATTTACTTTTTTAACATGAAAATCGGAGAATCCTTTCCGATTTTCTTATATTAGACTAATAAGGAATAAACGAGGTGAAAAATGACCTTTAAATCAGGATTTGTTGCTATTTTAGGACGTCCAAATGTTGGAAAGTCTACTTTCTTAAATCACGTTATGGGGCAAAAGATTGCTATTATGAGTGATAAGGCTCAGACGACTCGTAACAAGATTATGGGAATTTACACGACAGACCAGGAGCAGATTGTCTTTATTGATACGCCAGGGATTCATAAGCCAAAGACTGCCTTGGGCGACTTTATGGTAGAAGCCGCTTACAGCACGTTGCGTGAAGTGGATACAGTTCTTTTCATGGTTCCTGCCGATGAAAAACGCGGTAAGGGTGATGATATGATTATGGAGCGTTTAAAATCAGCTAAGGTTCCTGTCATCTTGGTGGTCAATAAGATTGACAAGGTGCATCCTAATCAGCTGCTGAGTCAGATTGATGATTACCGCAAGCAGATGGACTTTAAGGAAGTTGTGCCGATTTCTGCTCTTCAAGGCAATAATGTTTCGCATCTGGTTGATATTTTAAGTGAAAATTTAGAGGAAGGCTACCAGTACTTCCCAGCTGACCAGATTACTGACCACCCTGAGCGTTTTTTAGTTTCTGAGATGATTCGGGAAAAGGTTTTATTGCTGACACGTGAAGAAATTCCGCATTCGGTGGCGGTGATCATTGACAGTATGAAGCGTGATGAGGAGACTGACAAGATTCATATCCGCGCTACCATTATGGTGGAAAGAGACAGTCAAAAGGGCATTATTATTGGCAAAGGCGGCTCTATGCTTAAGAAAATTGGCTCCATGGCTAGGCGGGATATTGAACTCATGCTAGGTGATAAGGTCTTTCTTGAAACTTGGGTTAAAGTCAAGAAAAACTGGCGGGATAAAAAGCTAGACTTGGCAGATTTTGGGTATAATGAGAAAGAATATTAGAGGCTGAGGAAGATAAGGTCATTATTTGTTGTAGAAAAAGGACAGCAAAATGATAAGAGTATTGTCTTTTTGCATGCGTCTGGTTCTAGCAGTCAGATGTGGGCACATCATATCGCTCAGTTAAAAAATGATTTTCACTGTATAACTGTTGATTTGCCTGAACATGGTTCTAGCCGCGACATTGGGTGGACAAATTTTAATGATGTTACAGAAATGATTGCTGATATCATCAAAAACAGGGCTCACGGCAAGCCGCACCTTGTTGGACTATCGTTGGGAGGCAGTCTCGTTCTTAAATTGTTGGAAAAACATGCTGATTTATTTGATAGAGCGATTGTTGATGGTGCTAGTCACCACCCTATAAAAGGCTACCGCAAAGTCATTGCCGTTGTCTACATCATGTCGCTGTTTAATAACACGAAAATAGTTGCTAATTTGATGACCAAGATGATGGCAGGATGATGGGGTCACTGAAGAGAGCTATCGTCGTTTTATAATGGATTTGCAAAGGGATTCTGCTAAATCATTTCGCCGAGCAATGTCACAGGCAAATCTGCTGAGGATTACTGCAAATTTCGACAATCCTGTTTTCTTTGTTTCGGGCGGTAAAGAATTTGAGACTATTCATGAATCTCATAAAGAATTTGCAAGAAAAAACAGACTGAGTGATTGTGCCTATTATCCAAATAAAGGGCATGCTTGGTTGTTTAGTGATATTGACACGCATATACAATTACTCCGTTACTTTTTTCAAGACGGATCATTTCCAGATAAATTGAAAGGTTTCTAAATATGGACTACATTTCTTATATTCGATCAAAGGTTGGGCATGACAAGGTTATTCTGACCTTTTCTGGCGGTATTTTAGCAGATGACGAGGGACGCGTGCTGTTACAACTACGCGGTGATAAGAAAACATGGGCTATTCCAGGCGGAGCAATGGAACTTGGTGAGTCCACTCTTGATACTGCTAAGCGTGAGTTTTTTGAAGAAACAGGCATTGAGGTAGAAGCTACTCGTTTTCTAAATGTTTACAGTAATTTCGAGGAAGTTTATCCGAATGGTGATGCGGTGCAGACGGTTGTTTTTATCTATGAGCTGACGGCTGTTTCACCAGTGAATATTGCAGATTTTCACAATGAAGAAACTCTACGCCTGCGTTTCTTTTCTAAGGAAGAAATTGAGAAATTAGAATCTGTGAGTAGTAAGCATCGCCTGATGTTAGCTGAGTATTTTGATGACAACTTTGCGATGGGACATTGAGTTGAGATTGACATAATCAGTGCTTGATTTATTTTTTAAGGAGGTAGAGCAATGGAATTTGTAAATCTTTTAGTAGAAAACGTGGAACGAGTCGAGGAGCGTTTTTTATCGGTGCTGGATAATTTATCTGTGGAAGAAGTAAATGCTTTTCCGGTTGCAAATACAGTTCCGTCCATTAAGTCTGTGACTTGGTTGACTTGGCATACGGCGCGGGAGCTGGATTTTCAGATTGCTGATTTAGCTAAGACCGAGCCAGTCTGGTTCTCTAAAGGTTGGAAGAAAAAGTTTGCCTTGGATTTGCTAGATGATACGGAAGATTGGCACCATACTCCTCAAGAAGCGCATAAAGTTGTGGTGACAGATATTGAGTTGCTCAAAGGCTATCTGTCTGATGCGGTTGCGGCAACAATTGCTTATTTATCAGAGGTGAATGAAGACAGTTTGGACGATGTTGTTGATGAGAATTGGACTCCAGCAGTTAAGCGTGGGAATCGTTTAGTATCTATCATCGACGATGCTGCTATGCATTCAGGTCAGGCAATCTATGCTCGCCGCCTGCTAGGAAGAGAAGATTGAAAAAGGTAATGGTAGGGGAAGTTCGAGCGGTCGAAAAATCTCATCTAGCTGATTGGGCTTACTTTGCTCATTTAGTTTGGAAAACAGAGAAAAAGAAATTACTAGCAGCATTTTCTGAAGGAAAATTTCCTAATGAATTTTTGTACTACTTAGAGGGAGAAGCCGTTGCTTGGATCAGCTTATCTATGCGTTCGGAGTATGTGGAAGGAGCAGAGCAACTTCCTATCGCATATATTGAAGGCATAGCGGTAGCACCTGCTTTTCAAAGAAATGGCATCGCTCATCAACTTCTAGAGTTTGCACAGTCGTGGGCGACAGAAAAAGGAGTGTACCAGCTAGCTTCAGATTGTGATATGGACAATGCAGTCAGTCAAGCTTTTCACAAGAGTGCGGGATTTGAAGAAATAAGTCGAACTGTTCATTATATGTTACATTTGGATAAGAAAGGATAAAGATTTTATGCCCGAATTACCAGAAGTAGAAACGGTACGCCGTGGTTTAGAGCGGCTGGTTAAAGGAAAAGAGATTGAAAAGGTAGATGTCCGTTATGCCAAGATGATTGGAACGGGGGCAGATCCTTTTGTCTTAGAATTACCGGGGCAAAGCATTGATGCTGTTGGGCGTCGGGGCAAGTATCTGATTTTTTATTTGACGAATTGGGTGCTGATTTCGCATTTGCGCATGGAAGGAAAGTATCTTTTCTATCCTGAAGAGGTCCAGTTGACGAAGCATTCTCATGTAATTTTTCATTTTACAGATGGCAGCAGCCTCGTTTATCAGGATGTTCGGAAATTTGGCACGATGGAGTTGTTGAGAAAAGAACAAATAACATCCTATTTTACTGAGCGAAAGCTAGGACCAGAACCGACTGAATCAGATTTTCATTTACTGCCATTTGAAACCGCTCTGAAAAAATCTAAGAAATTGATTAAACCTTACCTGCTGGATCAAACCTTAGTCGCGGGTCTTGGTAATATCTATGTGGATGAAGTATTATGGCGGGCGCAGATTCATCCAGCAAGAGCAGCTCAAAGTTTGACCGCTGAAGAAGCAGAGGAATTACGCAAGCAGATTATTGCAGTCTTGCAGTTTGCTATCAAAAAAGGCGGTTCAACCATTCGCACCTACCGAAATGCGTTGGGAGAAGACGGAACCATGCAGGATTTCCTGCAAGTCTATGGAAAAACAGGTCAACCTTGTACTAGATGCGGTCACGAAATTGAAAAAATCAAACTGGCTGGTCGTGGAACTCACCTTTGTCCACATTGTCAAAAAATGAGGTAGGACATGGCAAAAATAATCGGAATTACAGGCGGTATTGCTTCTGGCAAATCGACAGTCACAAATTGTCTCAGGCAAAAGGGCTATCAGGTCATTGATGCGGATCAGGTGGTTCATGAATTGCAGGCGAAAGGCGGTAAACTCTATCAAGCATTGGTCAGCTGGCTAGGGTCTGCTATCTTGAACGAAGCAGGTGAGCTTGATCGTCCAAAACTATCTCAGCTCATTTTTTCTAGCCAAGAAAATTTAGCGAAATCTTCCCAGCTACAAAATGATATCATTCGGCAAGAGTTAGCCAATCGACGCGACCAACTGGCTAAGACTGAGGAGACTTTCTTTATGGATATTCCGCTCTTATTTGAGCAGGATTATGCAGACTGGTTTGATGAGGTTTGGCTGGTTTACGTGAATCCAGAGACACAAATCAAGCGGTTGAAGGCACGAAATGGCTATTCACAAGAAGAAGCGCAGCAACGCCTTGCCAGTCAGATGAAGCTGGAGGATAAAGTTCCTTATGCAGATTTTGTAATCAAAAATGATGGCAATTTAAAAGGGCTGATAGAACAGATTGATAAGAATCTTAGGAGATTAAGAAATGATGAAAGCAATGGTTTATAGAGGAGGCGATTTGGGGAATGCTTTTGAAGTACAAGAGAGAAAACGCCCAATTCCTAAGGAACACCAGATTCTAGTGAAAGTAAACTATTCTTCTCTCAATAATGTTGATTATGAGCGCTTTAAAAGGGAGAAACTGTCTCTGTTTGCTCGAGCAACCCTTCTTTTTGGAGGTAAAGGAAAAATTTTGGGAGGTGAAGTTTCAGGGCAGGTCGAAGCAGTTGGAGAACAAGTTCAAAACTTTAAAAAAGGAGATGAGGTCTTTGGTCAAACATTAGGTTTCATGGCTTTCGGAGCTTGGGCTGAATATGCTTTACTGGAAGAAAAGCAGACTGTACTTAAACCAAGCTACCTCTCATATGAAGAAGCAGCTGTTTTAGCTAGTGCCTCTAAGACAGCCATAGGCGCTTTATGTACAGGGCAATTGCAGTCTGGTCAGAGTGTCTTAATTTATGGTGCTTCGGGTGGTGTAGGGCACCTTTTAGTGTGTTACGCCAAAGTTTTAGGAGCATCTGTAACAGGTGTATGCAGCCAGCGCAATTTGAAGATGGCAACTGATTTGGGATGTGATAGAGTCATTGATTATCAACATGATGACTTTGAGAAAGCGGCAGGAAAGTATGATCTCATTTTAGCTGTTAATGGACATGTTGATTTGAAGATATTAAAGGCACATTTGAAGAAAGATGGTATTCTAGTAGGTGTAGGAGCGAGCTATCTGTCTGCTTCATTCTTGCAATCTTTCTTTTCAAAAAGGGTTCGTTATTTTAGTTACTTTCTAAAACCAAGGGCGGCTTATTATAATGAAATACAGATGTTAGTGATGAAGAAAGAAATCAAACCTTTCATTGATAAGGTCTATCCTATTACTCAAGTTTCACAAGCTATCCAATATGTGATGAACGAACACCCCCAAGGAAAGATTGCTTTAAGAATGCATTTTTAGTATAGATACCCCCATATTAGATGGGCTATCATTCAGATGATGCTCGAAGTATTCTAATAGATTGATTATTGGTTAATGACAAAGGATAAGAATTGTGTCAATTGAACATTGATTATAAAAAATTTTTAAAGATTGGCTGGGAAAATAATTATTAAAAGTGCACAACTAGAATCTTTAGAAGAATTAAAAAGGCAGAGTGATGTTTATTATTCTGTGTTATAAACAAGTTGGAAAGAAGATGATTTTATTAAGAATCAAGTGAATTGGAAACGGAATTTATGGATTGCTTGGCTGGGGAACTTTTTTGTAGGTGCTAGTATGTCACTAGTGGTTCCCTTTATGTCTTTGTATGTGGAAGAATTAGGTGCTAGAGGCTCCATGGTTGAATTTTATTCAGGTTTGGCGGTTTCGAGCACAGCTTTGACAGCCGCCCTTTTATCTCCTGTCTGGGGAAGTTTAGCTGATAAATATGGCCGCAAGCCTATGATGATTCGAGCTGCTTTTGCAATGACTTTTACCATGGGAGGCTTGGCGTTTGTGCCAAATGTATTTTGGCTCATTGTATTGAGACTGTTAAATGGGGTGTTTTCTGGTTATGTACCAAATAGCACGGCATTGATTGCTAGTCAAGCGCCTAAAAAGCACTCTGGATATGCTTTGGGAACATTGTCAACAGGTGTCGTAGCGGGGACGCTGATGGGACCTCTTTTAGGAGGAATGATTGCTCAGAGTTTGGGAATGAGAAATGTCTTCCTTTTGGTTGGATTTTTCTTGTTTGTTGTTACTTTGTGGACCATTTTTGGGATAAAAGAAGATTTTCATCCTGTTTCTAAGGAAAAAGAAGTTTCGACCAAGCAACTATTTCAACGAATTCCTCAAAAATCAATCCTTTTTGGTTTGTTCATTACTAGCATGGTGATTCAGATGATTGGGCAGTCCATTTCCCCTATTTTGACACTTTATATTCGCTCTTTAGGGCAAAAAGAAAATCTGCTGCTAGTATCTGGTGCAATCGTTTCAGCTATGGGAGTTTCAAGTATATTTTCTTCTAGTTGGCTGGGAAAACTAGGAGATAAAATGGGAAATCACCGTTTGCTCTTGCTGGCTCTCTTATATAGTTTTGTAATTTATATTTTCTGTGCGAGGGCTGGTACGCCGCTTGAATTGGGAATTTATCGTTTCCTGTTTGGTCTGGGAACGGGGGCGCTTTTGCCTGGAGTTAGCTCTCTGCTAAATAAAATCACTCCCAAAGAAGGTATTTCCAGAATTTTTAGTTACAATCAAACATTCTTCTATATTGGAGGTGTTATTGGTCCTCTAATGGGCTCAATGATTTCTGTACATTTTGGCTATCATTGGGTTTTCTATAGTACAGCAGGCTTAGCATTATTGAATTTTTTCTTTTTATTATTTAGTTTTAGAAAGTATTTAGGAGTGAGAGAAATCAGTGCGGGTAAAGATTAATTTAAAATGTTCAAGTTGTGGCAGTCAGAATTATTTAACAAGCAAAAATATGAAGACTCATCCAGAGAAAGTTGAAGTCTTAAAGTATTGCCCTAAAGAGAGAAAAGTGACCCTACATCTTGAATCAAAATAAATTTTATGATAAAATAGATGAGATTTTAAGGAGTTTGATATGTATAATTTATTATTAACCATTTTATTGATTTTATCAGTATTTATTTTAATCGCAATTTTTATGCAACCTACAAAAAATCAATCAAGTAATGTATTTGACGCAAGTGCAGGAGATTTGTTTGAACGACCAAAAGCAAGAGGCTTTGAAGCAGTTATGCAGCGTTTGACGGGAGTGATGGTTTTCTTTTGGTTGTTGATTGCACTAATGCTGACAATCTTATCTAGTAAATAAAATGGGCTCTGACTTTGTCTTTGCCTATTTTTTCTGTAGTAGATGAGAAAAGGCAACTTAAAGTTTAGAAAACATAAGAGAAAAGGAAAGAATGAAAGAAGAAATTTTAAGCTATTTAAGAGAGAAAAAAGAAGCTAGCATAGATGAACTGGCGCAGGGATTAGGGAAAGAAAAGGCAAAAGACTTTAGAAACCTAGTTAAAACGATTTCTGAAATGGAGCGAAAACGTCAGTTGAGCTTTAGCAATGCAGGCAAAATCCAGCTTCACAAAGAAAAGCAAATGCTTACTTTGAAAGGGACCTTTCACGCCCATAAAAATGGCTTTGGTTTTGTTACCTTAAATGAAGAAGAGGATGATCTTTTTATTGGTCGCAATGATGTCAACTATGCGATTGATGGTGATACGGTAGAAGTTTCAATCACTAAGATTGCAGATCGCAGCAAGGGAACATCTGCTGAAGCGAAGGTTATTGATGTTTTGGAACACAGCTTGAAAACAGCAGTGGGTCAGCTTATCTTAGACGAAGAGAAGCCTAAGTATGCTGGCTATATTCGATCAAAAAATCAGAAAATCAGTCAACCTATTTATATTAAGAAGCCTGCTTTGGTTTTGGATGGAACAGAGATTTTAAAAGTAGAGATTGATAAATATCCAACTAGAAAGCATGACTTTTTTGTAGCTACTGTTTTAGATGTGGTCGGTCATAAGGAAGATCCGGGGATTGATGTTCTGGAAGTTTTGGAGTCCATGGACATTGTGTCTGAGTTTCCAGAGAGAGTGTTGAAGGAAGCGTCAACGATTCCAGAGGCGTTGTCTGAAAAGGACTTTGAAGGACGTTTAGATCTACGTAATGAAATTACCTTTACCATTGACGGGGCGGATGCGAAAGATTTGGATGATGCAGTTCATATCAAGAAACTATCAAATGGACATTTTGAACTGGGAGTTCATATTGCAGATGTTTCTTACTATGTTCAAGAAGGTTCTGAATTAGATAAGGAAGCGCTCAATCGAGCAACATCTGTTTATGTGACGGATCGAGTAGTACCTATGCTGCCTGAACGCCTATCAAACGGTATCTGTTCACTCAATCCTAATGTAGATCGGCTGACGCAATCAGCTATTATGGAGATTGATCAAAAAGGTCGAGTTGTCAAGCATACCATTACACAAACAATCATTAAAACTACTTTTCGTATGACTTATAGCGATGTGAATGACATGATTGCGGGAGACGAGAAAAAACGAGCAGCTTTTAAAGCGATTGTGCCAAGTATAGAGCAAATGGCAGAGCTTCATGCTATCTTAGAAACGATGCGTTTCAAGCGAGGAGCCCTTAATTTTGATACGAAAGAAGCTAAAATTTTGGTCAATAAGACTGGACGTCCAGTAGATATTATTTTACGCCAGCGTGGACTTGCGGAGCGTATGATTGAGTCCTTTATGCTAGTCGCCAATGAAACAGTAGCAGAGCATTTTGCTAGATTAAACCTGCCCTTTATCTATCGGATTCATGAAGAACCTAAAGCTGAGAAAGTGCAGAAGTTTATTGATTATGCTTCTACTTTTGGCGTTCGGGTTTACGGAACTGCTAACTCTATGAGCCAATCTGCCCTTCAGGATATTATGAAAGCAGTCCACGGTCAGCCTTATGAAGAAGTGCTGTCTATGATGCTTTTGCGCTCCATGCAGCAGGCTCGTTACTCAGAGCACAATCACGGTCATTATGGTTTGGCAGCCGAGTTTTATACGCACTTTACTAGTCCGATTCGCCGTTATCCAGACCTTTTGGTTCACCGTATGGTGCGCGATTATGGGCATTTTAAAGAAATAGTAGAGCATTTTGAGCAAGTCATTCCAGATATTGCCAGTCAGTCTTCCAGCAGGGAACGGCGAGCTATTGAAGCAGAGCGAGAAGTAGAAGCTATGAAAAAAGCTGAGTTTATGGAAGAGTTTGTCGGAGAAGAATTTGATGGTATTGTGTCTAGTGTTGTTAAATTTGGTCTTTTTGTTGAACTCCCCAATACAGTTGAAGGCTTGATTCATGTAACCAACTTGCCAGAATTTTTTCACTACAATGAACGCAATCTAACTTTGCAGGGCGAAAAGTCAGGTGTTGTTTTCCGTGTCGGTCAACAGATTCACATTAAGCTAGTTCGGGCTGATAAGGCTACGGGAGAGATTGACTTTGAATACCTACCTAGTGAATATGATGTGATTGAAAAGAGAAAGCAATCCAATCGTGATAGGCATCAACAGTCGCATCAAGATAACAGAGGACGAAGAGACAAGTCTCCGAAAGGAAAAGTTTCTAGGGATAAGAAATCAAAGAAAAACAAGGGTAAGAAACCCTTTTATAAAGAAGTGGTAAAGAAAGGAAGCAAGAATGGCAAAGGGAGAAGGAAAGGTCGTAGCGCAAAATAAAAAAGCACGACACGACTATACCATTGTTGATACGATTGAAACGGGCATGGTTCTGACCGGAACTGAAATCAAAAGTGTGCGGGCTGCACGAATTAACCTGAAAGACGGCTTTGCTCAAGTCAAAAACGGAGAGGTCTGGCTCAGTAATGTTCACATCGCTCCCTATGAAGAGGGCAATATCTGGAATCAAGATCCTGAACGTAGGAGAAAATTGCTATTGCATAAAAAGCAAATCCAGAAATTAGAGCAGGAAACGAAAGGAACTGGAATGACTTTGGTTCCCCTCAAAGTTTATCTTAAGGACGGTTATGCCAAGTTACTTTTAGGATTGGCTAAAGGGAAACACAACTATGATAAGCGTGAATCCATTAAACGTCGCGAGCAAAATAGAGACATTGCTCGGACGATGAAGGCTTATAATGTGAGATAATGTACAAGATATAAAAATCGGAAGTTGTTTCCGATTTTTTAGTAGTTCGAGGTAGTTGATTGGTCAATCTTTATCAAAAACCCTTTTCTAACATGGCAAAAGCTGAGAAATTTTTTCAACTTTTTTATTTGTTTTACGAATAAATAGATAAAGCAAATTTTCATTCAACTTAGGAGGAAAGATGTTAGAGACAATCATTGAAAAGATGAAAGAGTATAAAATTTTGATTGGTTTAAGTTTGATTGGTTTGATAATAGCAGGATTTTTTATGATAAATGGTCAATCTAGTAGACAATCAAATGTAGCAGAGCTTGCACAGGAAACAGTTACGAGTTCGGAGGCAGAATCAAAAGAAATTTCAACTGGAACGAAGAAAAACTCACAGAAAGAAAAAGCAGAGACTCAAACGAGTTCAAGTGAAGAATCAGAATTTTTAACCGTAGATGTCAAGGGTGCAGTCAAAAATCCAGGTATTTATCAACTGAAAAAGACTAGCCGTATCAATGATGCAATTCAAAAAGCGGGTGGTTTAACGACAGATGCTGACAGCAAGTCTATCAATTTGGCGCAAAAACTAACAGATGAAGCTGTTGTTTATGTGGCAACTGTGGGTGAGAATGCGACAAGTGTTGCAAGCGGAACAGGACAATCTTCAACGTCAGGAACTAGTGAAGTCGCATCGCAAAAAGGGAATAAGGTCAATCTAAATACAGCTGATTTATCTGAGTTGCAGACCATTTCTGGCATCGGTCAAAAACGTGCGCAAGATATTTTAGATTATCGTGAGGCAAACGGGAAATTTAATTCAGTTGATGACCTGAAAAATGTATCAGGAGTTGGTGCCAAAACACTAGAAAAATTGAAAGAATATGTCACAGTGGATTAAAAGATTTCCGATTAAGCCAATTTACATAGCTTTTTTGCTTGTCTGGTTATATTTTGCAATCTACCAAAGTAGTTGGTTAGCTTGTCTTGGTTTTATCTTTCTGGTGATTCGTCTTTTTCGCTTTTATTCACCGAAAGAATATTTCATGACCTTCATGATCCTCTCTTGTTTTGCTGGTTTTTTCTTTGTTCGTAGGGAAATGGTAGAGCAGAAGACGAAAGTAGAACCTTCTCCCGTAAGACAAGTAGCAGTTCTACCTGACACGATTAAGGTAAATGGAGATTCACTTTCTTTCCGTGGTAAAACAAATGGGCAGACTTATCAAGTTTACTACAAATTGAAATCAAAGGAAGAACAGTTGGCTTTTCAAAATCTCTCTAGTCTGGTTATATTGACCGTTGAAGGGGAATTTGAAATCCCTGAGAAGAAGCGTAATTTTGCTGGTTTTGATTACCAATCCTATTTAAAAACGCAAGGGATTTATCGAATTTTAAAAGTGGATACCATTTTATCGAGCCAAGATCGAATCAGCTTGCACCCTTGTGAGTGGCTTTCTAGCTGGCGAAGAAAAGCTCTAGTATTTATCAAGAAGCATTTTCCAAATCCGATGAGTAATTACATGACAGGACTCTTATTTGGTGCCTTGGATACAGACTTCGATGAAATGAACAATCTTTACTCTAGCTTGGGGATTATTCATTTATTTGCGCTGTCTGGCATGCAAGTTGGCTTTTTTATGGAGGGTTTTCGTAAGTTGCTGTTAAGGCTGGGTCTTACACAGGAAATGGTCCATAAATGCCAATATCCATTTTCTTTCTTCTATGCGGGAATGACTGGATTTTCAGTATCCGTTGTACGGAGCTTAGTTCAGAAATTACTGTCGCAACATGGTATCACTAAGTTAGATAATTTTGCTTTAACGATGATGATATTGTCCTTGATTATGCCTTCCTTTCTTTTAACGGCAGGAGGAGTTCTCTCTTGTGCCTATGCTTTTGTTATTAGTGTGATAGATTTTGAAAGTCTGACTTCTTGGCGAAAGATTGTTGTAGAGAGTAGTGTCATTTCGCTTGGTGTTTTACCGATTCTAATCTTTTACTTTGGTGAATTTCAACCTTGGTCTATTTTGTTGACATTTGTTTTTTCACTGATTTTCGATGCAATGATGTTGCCAGGATTGACGTTGATTTTTCTTTTTTCGCCTTTGATAAAGCTAACTCAGGTCAATTTTCTATTTGAAGGGTTAGAAAATAGCATTCGTTGGATAGCAAGTGTCTTTGGCAGACCAATCGTTTTTGGGCAACCCAGTCCGCTTTTGCTGATTGTTATGCTACTTGTACTGGCTATTTTGTATGATATTAGAAAAAATAAAAAATGGGTAATATTTCTTAGTCTGTTTCTTTCATTGCTCTTTTTCATAAATAAATTTCCTTTGCAAAATGAGATCACAATGGTTGATGTTGGGCAGGGAGATAGTATTTTTCTGAGAGACTGGAAAGGACGAAATGTACTGATTGATGTTGGTGGACGTGAGGAAATTAGAACAAAAGAAGCTTGGCAAAAACGAGCGACTAGCTCAAATGCAGAGAAAACTTTGATTCCTTACTTAAAAAGTCGTGGCATAGATACGATTGATGCTTTAGTCTTAACAAATCCTAATCCAGATTATGCAGGAGATGTATTAGAAGTTGCTAAAAAATTTGCAATAAAGAAAATTTATATTTCTAGAAGTAGTCTAAGCAATGCAGATTTTCTAGAGAAATTAAGGAAAATAAACACATTCATTCATGTTGTAAAACAAGGCGACAAACTTCCTATTTTTGATCATCATTTGCAAGTTCTTTCGGGTGCTAGCAAGAACGACCATTCAATCGTTTTATATGGTCAGTTTTTCCGTACAAGATTTTTATTTGCGAGCGACTTGAAAGAAGAGGGCGAAGCAAAGTTAATGCAGCATTATCCAAAGTTGAAAACAGATGTTTTGAAAGTCGGACAGCATGGAGCCAAGGACTCATCAAGTTCAAAATTTTTGCAACAAATAGAACCAACGGTTGCGCTCATTTCTGTCGGGAAAAATAATCAATCTAAGCAACCAAGTCAAGATATAATAGAGCGATTTGCACAATTGCCTGCTAAAGTCTATCGGACAGATGAACAAGGGGCAGTTAAATTTTCAGGGTGGACAAACTGGCGATTAGAGATGGTCAAGTAATTGTTCTCTAAAAATTAATTTCCGTTGATTTATTAGGAAAAGTATGGTATTCTATTAAAAATTTAAAAATTAGGAGATTTATGATGTTTACCGCTTATAAAAAATTTTGGACTCACTATGCTGATTTTGAAGGAAAATCAACTAGATCTGACTATTGGTGGTCTGTTTTATGCAATGCTTTAATTACCCTTCCATTTGTGATAATAGCTTTTGGAGCGATTATGACAGCGATTTTCAGTGCTATTCAACAAGCAGCTTACTATGAAGGAGGGAGTGGTTTTGATCCAAGCGTCTTTATAGCTGGATTAGGTTCTACACTTTTCGTCTTTGTTTTATTGAGTTTATTTGGGATAGCAACTTTAATCCCAAATTTGGCGATTATTGTGCGTCGTTTGCGGGATGCTGGCTATCATTGGGCATTTATCTTTTTATATGCAGGTCCTATACTTTTGATGTGGGTTCCAATTTTAAATATTTTGGCTGCCGTTGCTATGTTACCATGTTCTATCGCTTTAATTGTCCTACTTTGTATGCCAACTAAAGTACAACCTATGGTTTACCAAGGACAATTTACAACGCAACAAGCACAACCTCAGCAACAATCTGTTCAAGCACAACAATTTACTCAACCACAAGAACAAGCAGTTGAACCTGAAATAACACCAACTCAACCTCAACAAGAATCTGCGATTACCACTGAAACTCCAGAACAAGTTGTTCAATCAGATGAGAAAGAGTTGGACTCAGCTATCTCTGAAGATAACTAAACTAGAAATGCTCCAATAATGTATTGGGGTGTTTTTTAGAAATGACGATTTTTTTTAATAACATTTTTAGGATTTACTCCTGAATAAGCCAATCTTGCATCTTATTTATCCCATTAGAAAAATGACCTATTTAAGCCAATTTTTAGTCTTTATTTGGATCATTGTGAAAATCAATGATAAGGCAAATGATAGCAATCGCAAAAATAAATAATCCAAATCCGATAATAGTTTTTATTATGATATTTGAAAAGTAAAATAAAGCAATAATCAAAAGTAAAAATACAATAAACCAAGACCACATAATAAACTTCCTTTCTGTCTTCATTATAACACAGGTGAATCTTTTTATATTATTTGAGATAATGTATGTCGCCTGTAGAGAGTTATGTTAGATTTCTTTTGAATGTAAAAAAAGATTGGTTTAAACGTTGAAAAGAAGTACTACTTTTCTTTCACTAAAGCAATTGATTTCTACACAAAAAGTCAGCTAAATGAAGGAAAATTTGGTATGATAAAGATAATTATGTAGATAGGAGAATGACCATGGAAAATAAGGTACGCTATAATTGGGCAACTTTAGGTACAGGTGTGATTGCTAATGAATTGGCACAGGCTTTGCAGCAGCTAGGTGGAAAGCTCTATTCTGTTGCTAACCGAACACATCAGAAAGGCTTGGACTTTGCACAAAAATACGGTATTGAAAAAGTTTATGATCAGATTGATGACGTATTTAAGGACGAAAATGTGGATATTATTTACATTTCCACGCCACATAATACGCATATTGATTTTTTACGAAAAGCATTAAAAAACGGAAAACATGTTCTATGCGAGAAGTCCATTACGCTCAATTCAGAAGAATTGGAAGAAGCGGTTTTATTAGCCGAGCAAGAACACGTCGTTTTGGCAGAAGCGATGACGATTTACCACATGCCAATCTATCGACAATTGAACAACATCATTTTTAGTGGTCAATTGGGTGATTTAAAAATGATTCAAATGAACTTTGGTAGTTACAAAGAATACGATATGACCAATCGTTTCTTTAATCGTCAGCTTGCAGGCGGTGCACTGTTAGATATTGGCGTGTATGCCTTGTCATTTGTTCGGTGGTTTATGACATCTAGCCCTCATCAAGTCCTTTCGCAAGTAAAATTTGCACCAACAGGCGTTGACGAGCAAGCAGGGATTCTTCTAACGAATGCCCAAGGAGAAATGGCGACTTTGACCTTGAGTCTTCATGCTAAACAGCCCAAGCGTGGAACAATTGCTTATGATAAGGGCTACATTGAAATGTATGAATATCCTAGAGGGCAAAAGGCGGTTATTACTTATACTGAAGATGGGCATCAAGAAATCATTGAAACAGGAAAGACGAGCGAAGCTTTAATGTATGAAGTTCTTGATATGGAAGCAGCAGTAGCTGGTGACAAAAATGAGATGCATTTGGATTACAGCTGTGATGTCATGAAAATCATGACGGATTTGCGAAAAGAGTGGGGCATGGCTTATCCAGAGGAAGAAAAATAACGATACAGAACAGGAGAAACAATGGGACATTCAGCTTGGCATAGTTTGATTAAGCAGCAGTTGCCTGACGGCTATTTTGGTAAAATCAATTACTTTTTAAATCAAGTTTATTCATCAGGGACAATCTATCCACCGCGTGAAAAAGTTTTTAATGCGATTCAGACGACGGATTTAGCAGATGTAAAAGTAGTGATTTTGGGGCAAGATCCCTATCATGGTCCGCGTCAAGCTCAGGGGTTGAGCTTTTCAGTACCAGATGATATTCCGGCACCGCCTTCTCTTCAAAATATTTTGAAAGAGTTAGCAGATGACATAGGCATCAAAGAATCTCATGATTTGACACCATGGGCACGACAAGGAGTCTTGCTGCTGAATGCCAGTTTGACCGTTCCTGCTGGGCAAGCAAATGGACATGCTGGTCAAATCTGGGAACCGTTTACGGATGCTGTGATTAAGGTTGTCAATGAAAAAGATACACCTGTTGTCTTTATACTCTGGGGCTCTTATGCACGCAAGAAAAAAGCCTTGATCACTAATCCTAGACATCTCATTTTAGAATCTCCTCATCCAAGCCCTCTCTCAGCTCATCGTGGATTTTTTGGTAGCAAACCTTTTTCTAAAACAAATGCCTTTCTAACGTCTCAAGGGATAGAACCGATAAATTGGTTATTGTGAGTAGTTTTATATAGTGGTACTTTCGAAAGGAGAAAAATGGTTAAATTAGCAACGATTTGCTACATTGACAACGGCAAAGAATTTTTATTGTTACATCGAAATAAAAAGCCTAATGATGTCCATGTTGGTAAGTGGATTGGTGTTGGGGGTAAGTTAGAGAAAGGTGAAACGCCGCAGGAGTGCGCTGTAAGAGAAATCTTAGAAGAAACAGGCTTGCGAGTCAATAAGCCAGTATTAAAAGGTATTATCACGTTTCCAGATTTTACACCTGATAATGATTGGTACACGTACGTATTTAAAGCGACAGAATTTGAGGGAGAATTGATTGACTGCGATGAAGGTACTTTAGAATGGGTGCCTTATGAACAAGTTTTGTCCAAACCGACTTGGGAAGGAGATCATACGTTTCTATCTTGGATTTTAGAAGATAAACCATTCTTCTCGGCTAAATTTTCCTATAAAGGGGATAAATTAGTGGAGAGTCATGTTGATTTTTATGGAGAATAAGGAGAAAAGTGCATGTTGTTAATTAAAAATGGTCGCGTTATGGATCCAAAATCTGGTTTTGATAAGGTTTGCGATGTCCTAGTTCAGGATAAAAAAATTCTTCAAATTGGTCAGGATTTGAAGGCAGAACATACTCAGGTGATTGATGCGACTGGATTGGTGGTAGCGCCAGGGCTGATTGATATTCATGTTCATTTTCGTGAACCTGGTCAGACGCATAAAGAAGACATTCATACGGGTGCTTTAGCTGCGGCAGCGGGTGGATTTACAACGGTTGTCATGATGGCAAATACCACTCCAACGATTTCAACAGTAGAGACGTTGAAAGAAGTAATAGAATCTGCCCATCGTGAAAACATTCATATTAAGTCTGTCGCGACCATTACAAAGAATTTTGATGGACAGCATTTGACAGATTTCAAAGCGCTTTTGGAAGCGGGAGCTATTGGTTTTTCAGATGACGGAATTCCATTAAAAAGTACAAAAGTGGTACGCGAAGCTTTGGAAGAAGCTGACAAAAATGGTACATTTATCTGCCTTCACGAAGAGGATCCAGAACTCAATGGTATCCTTGGATTTAATGAACAGATTGCCAAAGAACATTTTGGATTTTGCGGTGCGACTGGGGTCGCTGAATATAGTATGATTGCGCGTGACGTGATGATTGCTCATGCAACCAATACTCATATTCATATCCAGCATTTATCAAAAGCAGAAAGTGTGAAAGTCGTGGAATTCGCTCAGCGATTGGACACTCACGTAACAGCAGAAGCAGCGCCCCAGCATTTTTCTAAGACAGAAGAGCTATTGTTGTTAAAAGGTAGCAATGCCAAAATGAACCCGCCACTTCGTTTGGAATCAGATCGTTTAGCTGTCATTGAAGGACTTAAGTCTGGAGTTATTTCAGTCATTGCGACAGACCATGCACCTCATCACGCTGATGAAAAGAATGCAAAAGACATCACCAAAGCACCGTCTGGTATGACAGGTCTAGAAACGTCACTTTCGCTTGGTTTGACTTATTTGGTGGAAGCAGGTCATTTGACACTCATGCAGTTGCTGGAAAAAATGACAATTAACCCAGCGCAACTCTATGATTTTGAAGCGGGCTATCTTGCTGAGAATGGTCCAGCCGATCTCACGATTTTTGATGCAAATGCCGAACGCATGATAACAGAAGATTTCGCCTCAAAAGCGGCTAATTCACCATTTATCGGTGAAAAATTAAAAGGTGTTGTTCACTATACGATCTGTGATGGGCAAATTGTCTATGGAAGCAAATCATCATAACAAGCATAAGGTTGGAAGTGTTTTTCAACCTTATTGTATTTTAAATTTCTTATAATTTTTAGAAAATTTTCTGTTTATTAGGATAAAAAATGATACAATAGAGAAGTTAAAATAGTCCCGAAAAGGTAGTCAAAGGTTAAATATTAACCATAGAGACTAGTGCTTTGTAACTTTTTAACGTAAGTCTGTTTACAGATTTTCAAGTAACTTCCTAGCAATAATAGAATTTTTAGGAGGGAATATTTCATTAAAAGGGGGACATGAATATGTCAGAACGTAAACTTTTCACGTCTGAATCTGTATCTGAAGGACATCCAGATAAGATTGCAGACCAAATTTCAGATGCTATTTTAGATGCTATCTTGGAGCAGGATCCAGAAGCTCATGTGGCTGCTGAGACAGCTGTCTATACAGGCTCTGTCCATGTTTTTGGGGAAATATCCACAAATGCTTATGTGGATATTAACCGCATAGTTCGCGATACAATTGCAGAGATTGGTTATACAAAAGCTGAATATGGTTTTTCAGCAGAAACGGTGGGGGTGCATCCGTCGCTTGTTGAGCAATCACCAGATATTGCTCAAGGGGTAAATGAAGCCCTTGAAATTCGTGGAAATGCTGAACAAGATCCGCTTGATTTGATTGGTGCCGGTGATCAGGGGCTGATGTTTGGTTTTGCTGTAGATGAAACACCTGAACTAATGCCGTTGCCTATTTCTCTCAGTCACAAATTAGTCCGTCGTTTAGCAGAGCTTCGCAAATCTGGAGAAATTTCCTATCTTCGTCCGGATGCAAAATCTCAAGTAACGGTTGAATACGATGCAAACGACAAACCTATACGTGTGGATACTGTTGTTATTTCCACTCAACATGACCCAGAAGTAAGCAATGAGCAGATTCATCAAGATGTGATTGAAAAGGTGATTAAAGAAGTGGTTCCAGCAGAGTATTTAGATGAAAAAAGTAAGTTTTTCATCAATCCAACTGGTCGCTTTGTTATTGGCGGACCTCAAGGAGATTCTGGTTTAACTGGACGTAAAATTATCGTTGATACATATGGCGGTTATGCACGCCACGGAGGTGGGGCTTTCTCTGGAAAAGACGCCACAAAAGTCGATCGTTCCGCTTCTTATGCAGCGCGTTATATTGCCAAGAATATTGTTGCAGCAGGATTAGCTAAGAAAACAGAAGTTCAGCTAGCCTATGCTATCGGAGTCGCACATCCAGTATCAGTCCGCATTGATACTTTTGGCACAGGTACAGTTTCAGAAAGCAAGATTCAAGAAGCAGTTCGACAAATCTTTGATCTTCGTCCAGCGGGTATTATTCAAATGCTTGATTTGAAACGACCAATTTACCGTCAGACTGCTGCCTATGGGCACATGGGACGTACAGATATTGACCTGCCGTGGGAAAAACTTGATAAAGTAGATGCTTTGAAAGCAGTTGTTGCAAAATAAAGAAGAAGTTAGGATACAAGTCTCTTGTTTATAAATTTTTTATGAGGCATTTTACAATCAGCCGCAGTTGCAATCTGACTTAAAACGTATTTATTTGTGCCGATTATATTAGTGTTATCTGCAAACTCCAGCAGTTCCCTAGATTGTCGGATCTAGTTATCATTTTGAGGAGCGGGACAAAATTGATTTTTGTCCCGCTCTTTTTAGAATACCACCAAAATAAAAGAGTTTTGTAATCGGTTATATAACAAGAATAACAAGTTAAAAGAGATTTCTTTAAAAGGATAGGATTTTCACAGAAACTGTGTTATAATAAAGTGCAGTATATTTGATTATAAATTCCTTGAAAGAGCTAAAAATGAAAAAAATTGTAATTAATGGTGGTCGCCCCTTAAAAGGAGAGGTGACTATTAGTGGTGCTAAAAATAGCGTAGTCGCTTTAATTCCGGCGACAATTTTATCCGATGAAATCGTGACATTGGACTGTGTGCCAGATATTTCCGATGTTGTGAGTTTGATTGACATCATGGAAGCTATGGGAGCAAGCGTTGAGCGTCAAGACGATACGCTGAAAATTGATCCTCGTGGGATAAAAAATATGCCTATGCCTTATGGTAAAATCAATAGCTTGCGTGCTTCTTATTACTTTTATGGTAGTTTGCTTGGACGCTATGGCGAAGCAACAGTTGGCTTGCCTGGTGGCTGTGATTTGGGGCCTCGACCGATTGATTTGCATATCAAAGCTTTTGAAGCTATGGGGGCTACTATGACCTATGAGGGAAATTCCATGAACCTTTCGACAGGTGGCGAGCGGCTTCATGGAGCTAGTATTTACATGGATACAGTAAGTGTCGGAGCGACTATTAATACCATGCTTGCAGCGGTAAGGGCAAAAGGGCGTACTGTTATTGAAAATGCGGCTCGTGAGCCTGAAATCATTGATGTAGCAACACTTTTGAATAATATGGGAGCACACATTCGAGGAGCTGGTACGGATATTATTGTCATTGAAGGTGTTGACAAACTTCATGGTACTCGTCATCAAGTCATTCCAGATCGAATTGAAGCAGGAACTTATATCTCAATGGCTGCTGCAATTGGTGAAGGTGTGCAAATCAACAATGTCCTTTATGAACACTTAGAAGGCTTTATTGCGAAATTAGAAGAAATGGGAGTTCGCATGACCGTTTCTGAAGATAGTGTGTATGTCGAAAAGCAGCATAATTTGAAAGCAATCAATATTAAGACGGCTCCTTATCCAGGCTTTGCTACAGACCTGCAACAGCCTATTACGCCACTTTTGTTAACTGCTAAAGGACGTGGCTTAATTATTGATACGATTTATGAAAAGCGAGTAAATCATGTCCCTGAGTTAGCAAAAATGGCAGGAAAGATTTCAACGAGTACCAATCATATTGTTTATGAAGGGCCTAATCAATTGCAAGGTGCAGCGGTTAAAGCAACTGATTTGCGAGCAGGAGCAGCTCTTGTAATCGCAGGATTGCTAGCTCACGGAAAAACTGAGATTACAAATGTAGAATTTATTTTGCGTGGCTATTCAAATATTATTGAAAAGTTGACGAGTTTAGGGGCAGATATTCAGCTGGTTGAAGAATAACTTTGAATAGTGTTGGCATGATGAAGTGGGATAGCTCAGTTGGTACGCCAGCTGAGCTTTATCTTCGAGGTAAGGTATGAATTTGTGGACAAAATTGGCAGAATTTGCCTTTATAGAAACAGAACATTTAGTATTGCGCCCCTTTTCCTTTATGGATAGTGAAGATTTTTATAAAATTGCCTCCAATCCTGAAAATCTACATTTCATTTTTCCTGCACAGGCTAATTTGCAAGAAAGTCAACATGTATTGGCTAATTATTTCATGAAATATCCTCTTGGAATTTGGGCGATTTGTGATAAATCTTCTAAGCAAATGATTGGTTCTATCAAATTTGAAAAGATAGACGAAATCAAGGGTGAAGCAGAGCTTGGTTATTTTCTTCGGCATGATTATTGGGGACATGGTCTGATGACTGAGTGCGTCAAAAATATTGTTTATTTGGCATTTACACAGTTTGATTTGAAGCGACTTTATATTGTAACTCATCTGGAAAACAAAGCTAGCCAAAGGGTTGCCGAGAAGACAGGCTTTTCTTGTAGGCGGCAGTTCAAGGGGAGCGACCGTTATACACGTAAAATGCGGGATTATTTAGAGTTTTGCTATGAAAAAGGAGACTTTCATGAGTAAACATCAAGAAATTATCGCTTATTTGGAAGAATTACCAGTAGGAAAGCGTGTTAGTGTACGCAGTATTTCCAATTATTTAGGAGTAAGCGAGGGGACTGCTTATCGTGCGATTAAAGAAGCCGAAAATCGTGGATTGGTAGAAACACGTCCTCGTAGCGGCACGATTCGCGTGAAATCTCCCAAAGTAGAGCTGGAGCACTTAACATTTAAAGAAATTGCTGAAATTACGAGATCAGAAGTATTAGCTGGTCAAGACGGACTCGAAAAGGAATTCAGTAAATTCTCAATCGGAGCAATGACCGAAAAGAATCTCTTACGCTACTTAACAGAAGGAGGTCTCTTGATTATTGGAGACCGCACCCGTATTCAGTTATTGGCTTTGAAGCATGAAAATGCTGTTTTAGTGACAGGTGGTTTGGATGTGAATCATGATGTCTTAAAATTGGCGAACCGCTTAAGCATTCCTGTTCTAAGATCCCAACATGATACCTTTACAGTTGCAACGATTATCAATCGTGCTCTGTCCAACATGCAGATCAAAACAGATATTTTAACCGTGGAACAGGTTTATCGTGGTAGTCATGAGTATGGTTTCTTAAAAGATACAGATACCGTTCGTGATTTTATGGATTTGGTTCGGAAAAACCGTAGCAGTCGTTTTCCTGTTGTTAATCAGCATAATATGGTCGTTGGCGTGGTGACTATGCGTGATACTGGTGACAAGTCTCCTCACACTATTTTGGACAAAGTTATGACAAAAAATATCTATGCCGTTACTTTAAACACCAGCATTGCCAATGTTAGCCAGCGCATGATTACAGAAGACTTTGAAATGGTGCCAGTCATTCGGAGCAATCAAACTCTTCTTGGAGTCATTACGCGTCGCGATGTCATGGAAAAAATGAGTCGGGAACAAATCTCCAGCCTACCGACTTTTAGTGACCAAGTCTCTCAAAAACTTCGTCATATCAACAATGAATTTTCTTTTGTTGTGGAACCTTTTATGTTAGAAAGTAACGGTGTTTTATCTAACGGGATTCTAACAGAGATTTTAACGACAGCAACACATCAATACATGACATCTGGCAAGAAAAATATTATTATTGAGCAGATGATGATTTATTTCTTGCAAGCTGTTCAGATTGATGAAACTTTGACGCTGCGATCAAGAATTGTCCGACAAACACGGCATTCTGCTATTTTGGATTACGATATTTACCTAAAACTTCAACTGGTTGCAAAAGCAACAATTACAGTAAAAATAAATTAATACTTCAGATATTAAGGAGAAAGAATGATAACTTTAAAATCACAACGTGAAATTGATTTAATGGAAAAAAGCGGTGCATTTCTCGCCAGTATTCATATCGGTTTAAGGGATTTGATTAAGCCAGGTATTGACATGTGGGAAATTGAAGAATACGTCCGCAGACGTTGTCAGGAAGATAATGCTCTTCCGCTTCAAATTGGTGTAGAAGGGAGCATCATGGACTACCCTTATGCCACTTGCTGCTCATTGAATGACGAAGTGGCACATGCTTTTCCACGCCACCAAAAATTAGTTGAAGGTGACTTAATCAAAGTAGATATGGTCGTTGGCTTAATTGATAAAGCTGAGTTAGATGTTTCTAAACTCGATTTCAACAACGTAGAACAAATGAAACACTATACAGAAAATTTCCGTGGAGGTGTTGCAGATTCTTGCTGGGCTTATGCAGTTGGTCAAGCTAGTGAAGAAGTGCACCAACTGATGGACGTGACAAAAGAATGCCTTTATCGTGGAATTGAGGCTGCTCAAGTTGGCAATCGAATTGGTGACATTGGTGCAGCGATTCAAGAGTATGCGGAAAGTCATGGCTATGGTGTTGTTCGTGACTTGGTAGGACACGGTGTTGGACCAACTATGCACGAAGAGCCAATGGTGCCTCATTACGGACGCGCTGGACGCGGATTGCGTCTTCGTGAAGGCATGGTTTTGACAATTGAGCCGATGATTTCAACAGGTACTTGGGAGATTGACACAGATTTTGAGACGGGTTGGGCTCACAAAACGCTGGACGGTGGACTTTCTTGTCAATACGAACATCAATTTGTGATTACCAAAGATGGTCCTGTTATCTTAACCAGCCAAGGAGAAGAAGGAACTTATTAAAAATAAGAATGGAAAGGGGCTTTTTGCTCTGTATTCTAGTAGGAGACGAGATGAAAAAGTTTGTTTCTAAGATTGGACAGAACCCGTTTTTACAATCCTTTTTTAAATTTTATCAAGCATCAGAGATTGATTTGACAAGCATTGCGGTGGCATATTATTTGCTGATTTCGATTTTTCCGTTGCTATTGATTGTTGTGAATATATTGCCTTATTTTCAAATTCCGATAGCAGAATTTTTGGAAGCAATGGAAGATGTTCTGCCTGAATCGCTGTATGAAGTCGTTGCAAAGGTTACCCGAAATTTGCTAACTCAGCCTTCTTCTGGCTTGTTGAGTTTTTCCATCCTTTCGGCTCTATGGGCATTTTCACAATCAATGTCATTTTTACAAAAAGCATTTAATAAAGCTTATGGTGTTGCAAAAGATAGAGGTCTGATATCACATAGATTATTTAGTTTAGTCATTAGCTTGGGGTTGCAATTTCTCTTTGCTTTGTCTCTTTTACTGACAATGTTTGGGAGAATGTCGCTTCGCTTGCTTCATAGCTTTTGGGAGTTTGACGATCAATTATATGCCAGTTTGCAAAGAATGACCCAGCCGACTATTTACACCTTGCTGTTTCTTTCTTTACTGATGCTTTATTACTTTTTACCCAATGTAAAAATCAGGAAAATCCGCTATGTTCTGCCAGGAACGATTTTTGTAGTTTTTACGATTGGGGTATTGTTAAATTTATTTTCCGTTTATTTGGACACTTATGTAAATCACTTAATGGATGTTCGATTTTTTAGTTCCATTTTTGTTGTCGTCGTCATGATTTGGTTTACCTTCATTGCCCAAATTATGATTATTGGGGCAATCTTAAATGCGAGTTACCAAGGATGTCACGAAAAAGAATTTGAAACGAGACACAAACAACTGACAACGAGACTTATAAAAAATAAAGAGAAGTTCAAATGAAACTTCTTTTTTTGTGGTTATTTTATTGCATTTGCAATAAAATGTGATATAATATTGCTTAAGGAGGCAATATGACGATTTTGCGAGAGATTGGTATCATCGCCCGAGCGTTGGATTCAATGGCGAATATTGAATTTCGCCATGTTGATTTGGCCAAAGGGCAGTATCTTTATTTGGTTCGTATCGTAGAAAATCCCGGTATTATTCAAGAAGAACTTTCGGATTTGCTGAAAGTTGATCGGTCAACCGTTGCTCGCTCTGTCAAAAAATTAGAGAGTAAAGGTTTGATTGAAAGAAGAAGTGCAGCTGGAAATTTAAAAAATAAAGAGCTTTTTGCGACGGATACAGGAAAAAAACTTTACCCGTTTATCTTAGCAGAGCACACTTATTCTGAGCAGCAGGCTTTGACAGGATTTTCAAAAGAAGACGCCCAAATGCTAGAAGATATGTTAGCAAAGGTGCGACAGAATATTACTGATGATTGGGAATTGGTTAAAAAAGGACAAAAAAGAAATTATTGAGAGGTGTAAAATGAAAGTCACAGTTGAAAATGAATTTTGGGAATTATTCCCTCAAGCGCAAATTAGCATTATGGTCGCTAAAGGACTGGATAATAGCGTTGACGAAAGCAAAGACCCTTATTTTAAATCTTTGTTAGATAAGGGAAGCAAACGAGCAGAAGATTTCATCGTAGATGAAACTTTTACGCAAAATGACGTGATTCAAGAATGGCGTGGTGCTTTTAGTAAGTTTAAAACTAAAAAAGGTGCGCGTTCTTCCATTGAAGCTCTTTTAAAAAGGGTAAGTCAAGGTCGTGAGTTCAATCCAATCAATCCATTGGTGGATATTTATAATAGTGTATCACTTTCCTATGCCGTTCCTTGTGGTGGTGAAGATATTGCTAAGATTCAAGGAGGGTTGCATCTTGGAAAAGCGCAAGGAGGCGAAGCTTTCTTTCCACTTGGTGCAGAGACGGATGCACCAGCTCTTCCAGAAGAGATTATCTATTATGATAATGAAGGAGCGGTTTGTCGCTGCTTTAACTGGCGGGAAGCGCAACGGACAATGCTGACTGAAGGCACAACGGACGCAGTACTAGTCATCGAGGCTATCAATGAAGACCAAGCCAAACGCGCGCAAGCAGCTATGCAGGAATTGCAACATTTGGTAGAAGATTATTTTGGAGTCAAAGGAGAAATTACTCATCTGACAATTGACAATCCAAGTGTAGAAATTTAAGAAAAAAGAGCCTTAAGGCTCCTTTGGATTTAAGACAAACCACCATTGAGGTAGGTTTGTCTTTTTAATTAGTTGATTTATTTTTAAATACAAAGATTTTGCTAAAAACATAATTAAGCACAATAATAACGATTTGAGCAAACAATGTTTCAATAGTGTTGACCGTTTTAATGTCATTGTGGACAAATTGACCGATAATGTTAGGAAATGTTGTGACAAAAATGAATGTGAGTCCCATGTCCAGCAGAAAAGTAGAAAGTCGCGCAAGAGCAAATTTGACAAAACGAGCGCCCCAGCCCCTTCTTTCTTGCTTAAAAACAATCGTGTCATTTGTCGCAAAAGCAAAAAGGATTCCAGCGATATTGCCTATCGCTGTAGAAAGTAATTCATTACTCGTGAAAGCATAACAAAGCATACGTGTAAGAACTGCAACAGCAGTTGTAGCAACACCAAAAAACAAATAGGATAAGATTTCGTTATCGAAAAAGCGTTTTATATAATTTTTCATAGATTTAGTCTATCATATTTGAAAAAAATATGCTATACTTGAAAAGCTGTATTCGTTTTGTCAATGCAGCCCTTGGTGCTTAGTTCCCTTTCGCCAAGCATATTACACGCGGTTTGACCGCTAAAGGAGAAAACATGGAAAAAATTACGGTTCGTGATATGGCTCAGATTGCTCTTGTTGCTGCGATTTATGTCGCACTAACAATGACACCGCCCTTGAATGCTATTAGCTATGGTGCCTACCAATTTCGGATTTCTGAAATGATGAACTTTATGGCTTTTTATAAACCTAAGTACATCATCGGAGTCACCCTGGGTTGTATGATTGCAAATTTATTTAGCTTTGGAATCATCGATGTCTTTGTCGGTGGTGGCTCAACTTTGGTCTTTTTGAGCTTAGGTGTGTATTTCTTTAGAAAATACATGAATGAATACTTGTTTAATGGACTGATCAATAAAGCTTTCTTTTATTTTGCGATTTTCTTTTCACTTTCTATGGTGACCATTGCAGCTGAATTGTATCTTGTCGCTAAAGCACCGTTTTTCTTGACTTGGTTTACGACAGCGGTAGGAGAGTTTGCTTCACTCATTATTGGTGGAATCTTAATGGATAAGCTGAATAAACGGATTGATTTAGGAAGATAACATATCAACAAAACATGCCAAGGGATTTCTCAGCATGTTTTTTATATTTCATGAATGACAGAAATGAGTCATTTCCAATGAGCAAGAAGCATAATCAATAGTAAAATCTATTGCAAGTTTTATGTTATTTGGCACCAAGTAATTGTTCTTTACAGTGAACGAGTTCAGTTATAAGGGCACAATATGGCGTGTCTACACCATATTGTTGTCCCTTTCGTGCAATAGCTCCGTTGATATAATCAATTTCTGTCAAACGATTGTGCTCGTTCAAATCTTGATACATGGAAGGATAATGCAAGCCAATTGTATCGCGATTATAGCAGTTCTTTTCAATATAGTCCACGGTTTCTGTGACATTCAAGTCTACATTTTCGTGTTTTGCAACTGCTGCAAACTCACTCACAATCTTTTCAACGATAGCATGTGCAGGAGTAGTGTCTCCAAAGTCTGCCATATTAGCAAGCAAAAGGGTACACAAACTATTCATCGTTCCGTTGACACAGGCTTTTTTATAAATGGCATATAAGATATTTTCTGTATATTGCGCATTTAATCCAGCAGAATTCAAGGTTTCAATGACTTTATAAGCTACTTGTTCAGCTTTTGGATCTGCGACTAAATTCTTCAAAGCGATTGAGCCGTTTCCGAATAATTTTGCACGCCCAGGTTTTTCCATACCAGCAGTCCACATGGTGTTTCCAATCATAATTTGATTTCTTGGGACATATTTTTCAATGACTTCTTCGTGACCAATCCCATTTAATAGGCAGAGAACAGCTGTATCATCATGTATCAAAGGTTGAATATCTGCTAACATCGCTTCTAGCTGCATAGCTTTCGTAAATAGAATAATTAAGTCATTAGATAAACTTGGATCTACTTGACTTTGCAAATAGATGGGCAACTTGGCAACAACTTCTTCGCCGTTTAAGTTCGCTTGTAAACCATCTTTTTGAATAGCTGTGACATGTTCTTCCCAGCCATCTACTAAAGTCACTTTATGTCCTGCTCGATGCAACATCAGAGCAAAGCGGCTACCCATGGCACCGACACCTGCAATTGTAATATTCATACTAACAATTCTCCTAGCTTTTTTATTTATAGTATATTTTACTTCTTTTATGTATTTTAATCAATTAAATTTTTGAAATTTATCATATTTGATGTGATGAAGATTATTTTTCTGCTATTTTACATTTTTGTCTAATTTTTTGTAAAGAATATAGGTAAGAATGCTGTAGAAACGCATGAATTATGATAAAATAGAAATATGAAAGACAGAATGTTAGAACTGGTGAAGCTGCTCAATCAGTATGCTCATGAATATTATACCACCGATAATCCAAGCGTATCGGATAGTGAATATGATAAGTTGTATCATGAATTATTAGATTTAGAAAAGCAGTATCCAGAGTTCGTTCAGCCTGATAGCCCAACTCATCGTGTGGGAGGTAAGGTTTTAGAAGGTTTTGAAAAATACCAACACCAGTATCCGCTCTATAGTTTGCAGGATGCTTTTTCACGTGAAGAGTTAGATGCATTTGATACAAGGATTCGGAAAGATTTTCCAGATGTTAGCTATCTATGTGAACTAAAAATTGACGGCCTCTCTATTTCTCTCATGTATGAAAGGGGGATTTTAGTTGCAGGAGCGACTCGCGGAGACGGTTCTGTCGGGGAAAATATCACAGAAAATTTGAAAAGAGTGAAAGATATTCCTTTAAAGTTGCCAAGTGAAGTTGATATGACTGTTCGTGGTGAATGTTATATGCCACGCAGCTCTTTTGATGCGGTGAATCAGCTACGTCAGGAAAACGGAGAACCAGAATTTGCTAATCCGAGAAATGCTGCAGCAGGAACGTTACGCCAGTTAGATACTGCAATTGTAGCCAAACGTAATCTTGCAACCTTTCTCTATCAAGAAGCCAGTCCGACAAGTGCGACGAGCCAAGAAGCTGTTTTAAATCAGTTATCTAAAAATGGCTTCAGTGTGAATGAGCGGCATATTTTGGCACATTCGATGGATGAAGTGTGGCAGTTTATTGGACAAATCACTCAAGAACGCGACCAGTTACCGTATGATATTGACGGTGTTGTAATCAAGGTAAATGATTTGGTTATGCAGGAAGAACTCGGTTTTACTGTAAAAGCACCAAAATGGGCGATTGCTTACAAATTTCCAGCTGAAGAAAAAGAAGCGCAGCTTTTATCAGTTGACTGGACAGTTGGACGGACTGGAGTTATTACGCCAACCGCCAACTTGACGCCTGTGCAATTAGCGGGGACAACGGTCAGCCGAGCCACTTTGCACAATGTGGATTACATTGCTGAAAAGGACATTCGCAAAGGCGATACGGTCATCGTTTACAAAGCAGGTGACATCATTCCAGCTGTTTTGCAAGTGGTTGAAAGTAAGCGCCAATCAGAAGAGAAATTGGAGAGTCCAAAGAATTGTCCAAGTTGCAACAGCGAGTTGATTCACTTTGAAGATGAGGTTGCTTTACGCTGTATCAATCCACGTTGTCCTTCACAAATCAAAGAAGGCTTGATTCATTTTGCCAGTCGCGATGCCATGAATATCACAGGTCTTGGTCCTGCTGTTGTAGAAAAGTTATTTGATCAGCAGTTGGTAAATGATGTGGCTGGTATTTATCGCTTGACTGTTGAAGATTTGCTGCAATTGGAAAATTTTAAGGAAAAATCAGCTAATAAGTTGTATACTGCCATTCAGACTTCTAAGGAAAATTCTGCTGAGAAATTATTATTTGGCTTGGGCATTCGCCATGTTGGAAGTAAAGCTAGTCAGATTTTGCTAGAGCATTTTCATGATTTGGAGCAATTAGCAAAAGCAGAAAAAGAAGAAATTGCTGCGCTGGATAGTCTAGGAATGGTGATTGCTGAGAGTCTTTCTAGCTATTTCGCACAAGAAGGAACTCATATTTTATTGTCGGAATTAAAAGAAGCGGGGTTAAATTTCACTTACCTTGGCGAAAAAGTGGCAGCAGATGCAGCGCTTTCTGGATTGACCGTTGTTTTAACAGGAAAATTGGAGCGTCTCAATCGTTCAGAGGCGAAAAAGAAATTAGAAAGTTTAGGTGCAAAGGTGACGAGCTCGGTCTCTAAGAAAACAAGTCTAGTCGTTGCCGGAGCAGATGCAGGAAGTAAATTAACAAAAGCTCAAGAGTTAGGAATTGACATTCGTGATGAAGCTTGGCTTGAGAGTTTATAGAGGTTTGTATGGAAACAGCTAGAAAAAGAGCACGATTGATTTATAATCCGACCTCTGGTCAGGAAATTATTAAAAAAAATATCGCAGAAGTTTTAGACGTTTTAGAAGATGTTGGCTATGAAACAAGTGCTTATCAGACAACCCCAGCTCCTTTATCAGCTCAAAATGAAGCAGAGAGAGCAGCTAAAGCAGGATTTGATTTAATTGTTGCGGCTGGTGGAGATGGGACAATCAATGAGGTGGTCAATGGGGTAGCACCGTTGGAAAATCGACCTAAGTTAGCCTTTATTCCAACTGGTACGACCAATGATTATGCACGTGCTCTCAAGATTCCAATGGGGGATCCGGTGGCAGCTGCGCGGATTATTGAAAAAAATCAAACCATAAAAATGGATATTGGTCAGGCTTATGGGAAAAAATATTTTATTAACATTGCTGCAGCGGGAACTTTGACAGAATTGACCTATAGTGTTCCAAGTGAAGTCAAGTCACGTCTAGGCTACCTTGCCTATGTCGCAAAAGGAGCAGAAATGCTGCCAAAATCTAAATTACGCAAGGTACACATTGAACATGACCACGGTGTGTTTGAAGGTAAAGTTTCTTTAATCTTTGTTGCCTTGACAAATTCAATCGGTGGCTTTGAAAAATTAGCGCCAGATACAGTGTTAGATGATGGTAATTTTACCTTAATTTTGGTGAAAACTGCTCGGTTGTTTGATATGTTGGCGTTGATGATTCAAGCAATCAATGGTGGTCAACATGTGACAGATGTGAATGTAGAATATTTAAAAACAAGTAAGTTAAAGTTAGAAGTTTTAGACAAAAAAGCCCCATTCATGTTAAATCTGGATGGCGAATATGGTGGAGATACTCCTGTTGAATTGGAAGTTCTTCATAACCACTTAGAATTTTTTGCAAATATTGATGAGATTAGCGATAGTGCTTTGTCATTGGAGAATAAAGAATAATCAGGAGAATGTGATGTTAAACTATCGTGTCTTAATCCATTACCATAATCAATTAGGAAATTATGCAGCCTATAATATGTGGAAATGGCAAATGAATAAATGGGGAGAAGAGAGTGCTTTTTTCCAGTATGATGATTTTGGGATTCAAGGAACCTTGTCCTATACAAGCGAACAAGCTTTGAGTAATGTCCATGTCATTGTAAAAACAACCGATTGGTCTCACCAGTCAGTTGACTACTCCATTCAGTTGTTACCGCCTCATTTAGTGACTGAGGTTTGGATTATCGAAGGAGACAGTCAAGTTTATTATTCTAGGCAGGCTGCTATGACTAGTCCGTATTACGCAAAGTGTGATCCTCACGCCTTTGATATGGCATTGGACAGCAAATATTTTGACCAGCATTGGGGGTACCAAGGTTGGTTGGGATGCCGGTATAATGGTGAGCAAGCAGAATTCAAACTCTGGGCACCGACTGCAAAAAAAGTTCAGTTAGTAGTCTATAAGAATAGCACTAACAAAGCGAAAATCTGGAAGGTCTACGACTTACAAAGAGGAAAAGATTTTTCCAAAGATCATGCTAAAAATACAATCGGAGTCTGGTCTCGGGTGATTTCGGATGACTTGGCAAATAAAGCCTATCAGTATCAGCTAGAGTTTGAACATCACAAAACAGTAACACGCGATCCGTATGCGGAAGCCGTAACGGAAGACGGAAAGCGTTCTGTCATTTTATCGCCTGCGGAGCGAAATCCAAAACATTTCCAAGTGAAACAAGGGCAACAAGCAATTTGGCGTCTAGAGAATCCTTGTCAAGCTGTTATTTATGAGATGCATGTACGAGATTTGACGAAGTCTAACAGTTCTGGCGTGTCTAAAAAACACCGAGGAACCTTTTTAGGGGCTTGTCAAAAAGGAACAAAAAATAGAACAGGTCAAGCGACAGGATTTGATTATATTCAATCATTAGGTGTCAATGTCGTACAATTGCAGCCCATCTCTGATCGACACAAAGAGTATGACCAAGATGGAAATGTAATGTATAATTGGGGCTATGACCCTCAAAATTACAATGCTCCCGAAACGAGTTTTTCAACAGATCCAGCAAACCCGTCTCAAGGAATGCGGGATTTAAAAACGATGATTCAAGCCTATCATGATGCGGGCATTTCCGTAGTGATAGATGTTGTATACAACCATATTTATTCGACTCATGATTCACCGTTTCAACAAGCAGTGCCTGATTATTACTATCGGATGAATCCAGACGGCTCTTTCCAAAATGGAACAGGTGTGGGGAGCGAGACAGCCAGCGAGCATGAAATGTTTCGTAAATATATGATTGATTCTATCCTTTATTGGGTAAAAGAGTATAATATTGATGGTTTTCGTTTTGATTTAATGGGCATTCATGATATTGAAACGATGCGTCAAATTCGGGAAGCGTTAGATGAAATTGACTCGAGAATTCTCACATACGGTGAAGGTTGGGATATGGGGACAGGATTGCTTCCGCTTGACAAAGCAAAAAAAGACAATGCCTTTGAATTACCTAATATCGGATTTTTCAACGATACTGAACGTGATGCTATCAAAGGAGCAGAAGTCTACGGTGGCTTAAAAGCCGGCTTTGTAAGTGGTCAAGCGACAGAGTCAATTGTTGCCAAGGCAATTCTGGGAAGCAGTGAGTTAGGAACCTATCTAGAGCCAAAACAAGTCGTTAATTATGTAGAAGCACATGATAATTACAATTTGCACGATTTGTTAGCCGAACTTCATCCAAATGATGATGAATTGACTCGTACTAAGCGGATTGAATTAGCGACTGCGATGAATCTCCTCTTGCAAGGTATGAGTTTTATGGAGCTGGGACAGGAATTTTCACGTAGCAAACTAGTGGCAACTGGAGCAAATGGGAATACCATTCAGGCAGATCATAAGCGTGCTATGAACAGTTATAACGCTCCTGACGCTGTCAATCAAGTAGACTGGGATTTATTAGCTCATCATCAAGAAAGTATCAACTATATCAAACAGATGATTCATTTAAAAACGACAACAAAAGAATTTTCTTACCAGCATTATGATGACATTTACCAGCATGCCTTTGTACATTCAGCGCATTCCGGAAGTGGCATTGTCATTTTTGAAGTGAAAGATGATAATTATTACCTCGTAATTTTTAATGCAAGTGGTGATAGATACAATATTGAAGATATTGGAAATTTGAAACTTGTAGCTGGAAATAGTCGTCAAGTTAGCGATTCTTTTGTTGAAGATCTGACAGCTACAGTCTTTGAAGTTGTAGAATGGTAATATCAAAAGATGTCAAGATTTTTTCTTGACACCTTTTCTTTCTTGTGATAAGATAGAGTATGTTGGGAGTAGCTCTGCTATTCCTAAAAATAAAAAAGAGAAAAGAGAAATTTTTAAAATGGCAGTTAAAATCCGTTTAACTCGTATGGGTTCTAAGAAAAAACCTTTCTACCGTATCAACGTAGCAGACTCACGTTCACCTCGTGACGGACGTTTTATCGAAACAGTTGGAACATACAATCCACTTGTTGCTGAAAACCAAGTAACTTTAAAAGAAGATCGTATTCTTGACTGGTTGTCAAAAGGTGCTCAACCTTCTGATACTGTTCGTAACATTCTTTCAAAAGCTGGTGTGATGAAGAAATTCCACGATTCTAAATACTCTAAATAATAGAAGTGCAGGTTGACTATGGATACGATTGAAAATCTTATTATTGCGATAGTGAAACCTTTGATTTCACAACCAGATGCTTTAACTATCAAGATTGAAGATACACCAGAATTTTTGGAATATCATTTAGATCTTGACCCTAGTGATGTTGGACGTGTAATCGGTCGTAAAGGTCGCACGATCTCTGCGATAAGGACGATTGTTTATTCTGTCCCAACCGAAGATAAAAAAGTCAGAATTGTTATTGATGAAAAATAAAAATGGAGCCATTCAGGCTCTATTTTTTTGAAATCTATATAGAAAGCATGTTTGAATTTTATATTAAAAATCCCAATTCTTCTAATGCTTTTTCGACATAGTCTAAATCTTGTTGCGAATCAGCTTCTACTAGATGATAATGGACACCGTCTGTCAATTCAGATAAACCGCGAAAATTGGTCTCGTGAATTTGTTGGATGAAATGCTGAACATCTCTGCGACAAGTTAATTTCAGATAGGTTTGAATTTCCCCATAAACGGGATGCTCTACCATAATATTTTGAACTCGTCCACCGTTATCTACAATTGCCAGTAATTCCGCTTCAATATCTTCAATCGTATGCTTAACTTTAAAAAGCTGGTGATAATATTTAGCACTATCATTCGTTTTGTAAATATAGCCTCGATTTGTACTAATAATAGGGGCACCATCTGCTCGTAAAACGGCAATGTCTTGCACAATGATTTGCCGAGTAACATGGAATTTCTCAGCTAAAATTTGTCCATTTAAGGGAGTTTCTGCAGTTTTTAAAAGCTGTAATAAATCTGTTCTTCTTTGTTTTATCATAAATTCATTGTAGAATAAATCTGTTAAATATTCAAGATTTAGCGGATTTTTTGTAGAGCTTTATAGATAAATTGTGCAATGATAAAATCAACGATACTATGAATGATAGTTCCAACTCCTACGAGTATGAAAAGAAGATAAAACATATTTGCTGGAAAAGAAGTTGAGGCGTAAAAGATGAGGCAAGCAAGGACTTCAGCAATCGCATGAATAAAAGCAAGGACAATATTAAGAATCCAAGTCTGGATTGGTTTATCTAAAGCTTTAGGATATTTTTTAAGATAAAGAGCGCCTACCAAGCCGAAGAATAGGTGTGACAGGGCGCGAAGAACGATAACAATGGGATAACCAGCTACTAAAAAACCAAAAGTAGAACCTAAAATAACAATCAAAGTCATTAACGGCGAGATAAACATGGCTAAGAAAATAGGAACGTGGCTTGCTAAAGTATAAGAAGCAGGTGGAATAATAATTTTTGCAGGCATAACCATTGGAATAACAATAGCTAGTGCAGTCAAGAGAGCTGTAAGAGTTATAAATTGATTTTTTGTTTTAGGTTTCATAATTTCCTCCTTTTAACTGTATATACATAAGTATAGTATACTGTTTTTGCAGATAATGTCAAGAGAAAATTTTGATAGAATAGGACAGAATTTCTAAACAATCCGTCTAATTTCTGTTAGAATGTCAGTAGTAGGAGAATATTATGATAGATGTAAAGAAACAACCGGAGTATATTTTCATTGATTCTTCCTTACGTTTGCGAAAGTATGATGGACAAGCTCATCTTGCCTTTTCTTGGTATCAAGACCCTGAGGTAATCCGTTTGATTGATGGTGGTCGAGAGCCTTACACACTTCAACGAATCAAGAAAATGTATGACTATCTTACTCGTCATGGAGAAGTGTATTTTATTGAAGTTTTGACAAATGCAGGTTGGCAGCCGATTGGTGATGTGAGTTTTTGGCAAGAGGACATGCCGATTGTGATTGGAGACTCAGCTTATCGTGGTCAGGGAATCGGGAGGACAGTTGTTCAGGCATTGGTTGAACGCGGACGCAAGTTGGGCTATAAGCGCTTGTATGTTCAAGAAATCTATGATGACAATGAAGCTTCTAAGAAGATGTTTGAGTCAGTAGGATTTTATCCTTTGGAAAAGACTGAAAATGGGCATCGCTATGCTTTGGATTTGATGCTTCCTTTGTCAGCTATTCAACCAAGTCAATTTTATCTTTCTGAAAAGAAATTAGAGCAGGTACAGATATGTTCGATACAAAGGACATAAACGCCTTAAATCCTTTACCAATTAAGCGATTGAAAGGTAAAATCTTTTTCACTGATGGCCACAGCAGAGCATTTATAGCCTATCAATCTGGTTTTGAAGAGATTCCAGTTTATGCAGAAGAGGACGATTTGAATTGGGATTTCTATTACTATTGTCTTCAAACTTGTGAAGAAAAAGGAATTTTAACGATAAAAGATTTAGAAAATCGTATCTTGCCTGAGTCGGATTATAGGAAAAAATGGTTGGATTGGTGCCAGCGGTCGCGAAAGATTTTGAAGAATAAATAGTGATTATATTATAATAAACAAGAAAACACTTTCACATAGAAGAGGTCAAAAATGATTTATGAATTTTGTGCAGAAAATGTGACTAATTTGGAAAAAGCCATGCAGGCTGGTGCTCGACGAATTGAACTTTGCGATAATCTAGCAGTTGGCGGAACAACGCCTAGTTACGGTGTCATAAAAGCAGCTGTTGAGCTAGCAAAACCTTACAATGTGACCGTTATGACGATGATTCGTCCACGCGGGGGAGACTTTGTATACAATGACTTGGAAATGGAAATCATGCTAGAAGACATTCAAATGGCGCGCAGCGCTGGGACACACGGACTTGTTTTTGGTGTTTTGACAACTGCTAATAAAATTGATTATCCAAAAATGGAAAAATTATTAAAAGCCTCGCAAGGGCTGGAAGTCGTCTTTCACATGGCTTTTGACGCCATTCCAAGAGAACATCAATTTAGTGAAATGGACTGGCTAATGGAACATAGCGTGAAACGGATTCTAACTCACGGTGGACTGGCAGAAGAGCCGATTCAAGAGCATTTTTCTTGGTTATATGAATTGATAAATCATGCAGCTGGTCGAATTGAAATTTTACCAGGAGGTGGTATTACGGTTGATAATCGTGATGAAATTGTTGCAAAGCTTGGGGTCAATCAACTTCATGGCACCAAGATTGTATTTTAGAAAGTGAAGATCATGCTAGACTTATTTGAGAAATACCAAGCAAATCCAGAAAAATTACAAGCTTTTGGTTTTGAAAAAAGAGGAGAAGAGTTTGTTTATTCTCAGGAAATAATGAATGGTGATTTTCTGTTACAGCTAAAATTGCAGGGTGAGAAGCTGGACTATCAAGTGTTTGATCAAGAGACTGGTGATGAATACGTGCAAGTCAAAATAGAGACTATGACGGGTGAGTTTGTCGGTCAAGTCCGTGAAGCCTGTCAGGAGATTTTTTTGACGATTCGAGCTAATTGTTTTGAAGAAATTGGTTTTCTTTATGAACAGAGTAGCCGCTTGCAGGAGTACGTAGCGAAGACCTATGGCGGACGACTGGAATATCTCTGGGAGAATTCTTCAAAAAATAGCAATCTTCATGCTGGTGTTTTTCGACATCAGGATACTAAAAAATGGTATGGTATTTTTATGACGATAGACTGGTCGAAGTTTGAAAATGGCAAAACTGGTCAAATAGAAGTGCTGAATGTCAAAAACAATCAAGTGTCTGATTTACTTAAAAAAACAGGGATTTACCCAGCATTTCACATGAACAAAAAATATTGGCTGAGCCTGCCCTTGGATGATACTTTATCAGATACAGAACTTTTTTCCCTTTTGGATAAGAGCTTTGAATTGACCCAAAAGAAATGAGGAACACAGTTAGGTTGCGCTAGCTGCGTTTTATTTTTACAGATAATGCAACAAAATAGTGTATAATGGTAATCAGTAATAGCAGAGGAGAGAGCATGAATCTTATTAGAAAATTGGGCTGGTTTTTCAAACTGGAGAAAAAACGTTATATTATCGGAATTCTAGCCTTGTCTTTGGTTAGTGTTTTTAATTTAATTCCTCCTAGAGTAATCGGTGTGGTGATTGACCGCATTGCTAGTCATAATCTAACATCAAATCAATTAGTTTTAAATCTTTCGGTTTTGCTTGCTTCAGCTTTTATCATGTATGGTCTGCGTTATATTTGGCGTCTATATATTTTTGGTACAGCAAATCATTTGGGACGACTTTTGCGTTCTCAGCTTTTTGAGCACTTTACCCAAATGGCACCGTCTTTTTACCAAAAATATCGAACGGGAGATTTGATGGCGCATGCAACAAATGATATTAATGCAGTTGTGAACGTGGCAGGTGGAGGCGTTATGTCGGCGGTAGATGCCACTATCACAGCTCTGGTAACGCTGTTGACTATGTTTTTTGTTTTAGACTGGCGCCTGACTTTGATTGCTATTTTGCCATTGCCATTTCTTTCTTGGGGAACCAATTTAATTGGACGAAAAAATCATGAGAGCTTTAAAGCGGCTCAGGAGGCTTTTTCTGACTTGAATAACAAGGTACAGGAAAGCGTTTCAGGGATTAAAGTAACGAAATCTTTTGGCTATCAAAAAGCAGAAAGTCACTCTTTTGCTAGGACAAATCAGGATGTCTATGAGAAGAATATTCTCGCTGCTAAATACAATTCTCTCTTCGACCCTATGGTTCTGATTTTCATTGGCTTATCTTATGCGTTAACTTTGATTTTTGGAGGAATCTTCATCTCTAGAGGGCAATTTACAGTTGGGGAGTTAGTGACGTTTATTACTTATCTAGATATGCTGGTATGGCCTTTGCAGGCGATGGGTTATCTCTTTAATATTAGCCAGAGAGGAATGGTTTCTTATGAGCGGATTGAGCGACTGTTGACAGAAAAGTCGGATGTCAAAGAGACCAACAATCCCGTTTCCCCTATACAAAATGGTCGTTTGCTTTATGATATTCAGCGTTTTTCTTACGAGAAAGCAACCACTTTATCCAATATTCATTTTGCATTAGAAAAAGGGCAGACGCTAGGAATTGTTGGACAAACAGGTTCTGGCAAAACAACACTATTACGCCTGCTCATGCGAGAACAGGATATTCAAGAAGGTGCTATTTATCTGAATGATCATGATATTCGAGATTATAGCTTAAATGATTTGCGGAGCTTGATTGGTTACGTGCCACAAGAGCAGATTCTTTTTGCGATGTCAATTGCGGACAATATTCGTTTTGCAAATCCAGACTTGTCAGATGACGAAGTGATTCAAGCTAGTAAACTTTGTGGCCTTTATGAGGATATTATTGCCATGCCGGAAGGCTTTCATACGATTGTTGGTGAACGTGGAGTGTCACTTTCAGGAGGCCAAAAGCAACGTTTAGCGATGAGTCGTGCGCTCGTTATGAAACCAGATATTTTAATCTTGGATGATTCTTTGTCTGCTGTTGATGCTAAAACAGAGCATTTGATTTTAGAAAACCTTAAGGGAGAAAGAGATGGTAAAACAACTATTATTACTGCTCACCGACTGTCAGCAGTTGTTCATGCAGATTTGATCTTAGTTATGGAAAATGGGCGCATTAAAGAGCGAGGCACACACCAAGAATTGCTGGCTCAAAACGGTTGGTATGCGCGCACTTATCATAATCAGCAATTGGCAGAAAGTCTGAAGGGGGAGTGATTATGAAAAAACAAGCAACTTTTCATCGCCTTCTGACTTATATGTGGCGTTATAAATGGGTGAGCATTTTGGCACTTACTTTTATCTTTGCAACAACTTTGGTAACGACAGCTTTGCCACTTTTGGCTCGGTATTTCATTGACCATTTTATCAGTCGTCATCAGATTATGGCGGGATTTTATATTCTGATTCTCTATTATGCTCTCTTTCTGTTGAGGGTGCTATTTACTTTCTTAGGACAGTATTCTTTTGCCCGTGTGGCATATAGCATTGTTCGCGATCTGCGTCAGGAGAGTTTTGAAAATATTGAACGGTTACGTATGGCTTATTTTGATCAAACGGCTGCAGGAGCGATTGTCTCCCGTTTGACGAATGATACACAAGCGGTAGCAGATATGTTTAGTAGCATCTTCTCAAGCTTTATAAGTTCCATTTTTATTCTTGTTGTAACAGTAGTGACGATGTGCACCTTGAATTGGCGCTTGACAGGACTTATTGTACTTTTTTTACCAGTCATGCTGGGCTCCATTTTACTTTATCAACGCTTATCTAATCGTCTGCTAAAACTCGTCCGAAGCAAACTGAGCGATTTGAATGTCAAACTTTCTGAAAGTATTGAGGGGATGCGAATTATTCAGGCGTTTGGTCAGGAAAAGCGTCTGATAAATGAATTTGAAACGATTAACGGCGAGCATTTGGAGTATACAGTTCGTTATCTCAATATCAATAGCCTTTTTCTGCGTCCAGCTATGTCTTTGCTGAAAATTTTAGCTTATGCGGTTATTTTAGCCTACTTTGGCTTTACTTGGCAGGTTGCAGGAGTGACAGCAGGTGTCATGTATGCTTTTATCCAATATGTCAATCAACTTTTCAATCCTCTGATTGATTTGATGCAAAATTACTCTGTTTTGCAGACATCTATGGTGGCTGCAGACCGTGTTTTTGCAATCATAGACCGTAGAGACTATGAGCCCAATCAAGCTAATCTTCCATTGGAAATTACAGCTGGGAATATTGAATTTCGTCATGTTTCCTTTTCATACGACGGCAAGCGTGATGTTCTGAAAAATATTTCATTTTCAGTCAAGCAGGGGGAAACAATCGCCTTTGTCGGTTCGACTGGCTCAGGCAAGTCTTCAATCATCAATCTTTTTCTGCGATTTTATGAATTTGAAAGAGGAGAAATTTTAATTGATGATAAAAATATTAAGAATTACAGCCAAGCTGAACTGCGCCGGAATATTGGTTTAGTTCTTCAAGATCCTTTCCTCTATCACGGTACCATTGCTTCTAATATCCAAATGTATCAGGAAAATATGAGTCGAGAGGATATTGTAGAAGCTGCGAAGTTTGTGGATGCTCACGATTTTATTAGTCAGCTTCCTACAGGATATGACAGTCCAGTAACCGAGCGAGGAGCGACTTTTTCAAGTGGACAAAGGCAATTGCTAGCTTTTGCTCGAACAATCGCTACCAAGCCTAAAATCTTGATTTTGGACGAAGCAACTGCTAATATTGACTCAGAGACCGAAGAACTTATCCAAACTTCGCTGAAAAAAATGCGCCAAGGACGAACAACGATTGCCATTGCTCACCGGCTGTCCACCATTCAGGACGCTAACTGCATTTATGTCATGGAGCAGGGACGTATCATTGAATCTGGCACACACGAAGAGCTTCTAGCGCTTAAGGGGACTTATTATAAAATGTATCAATTGCAGGCTGGAATGATGAAAGAAGAGTGATATGTTAAGGGCAAAAAGTGTCCCAGCTTCTATTAGATTTAGTAATAAACAAATAACGCAGTAGGTGATTGGACTCTTCATTCGCTTTTCAAGCTCAGAAGAGCGCTTTTGGCGAAAACTTCGTTTTCTTCATCTGCAACCTTAAACAGCTTGATAACTGTTTAAGCACCCTTGCGGGGGTGGGACTACGAACTAAAAATTTTCGATTTTTAGTTCTGTCCCACTCCCTTATAAATATTCATTTAAGCGTTCTAAGGTTTTTTCTAGATCCCCGTATTTAATTTTTGCATATTGATAAGGACAATCCTGTATATAACTTGCTTCAAAAAAATCCAATGGCAGATTGCTATGTTTGAGGGAGCTGACAGATTTAAGTCCACGTAGATCTAGTAAGATACCATCTCTATTGATAAAGTAGGAAAGTTTGATCTGATTTTGGCTTAAAAGTTTTCTAGCTCTCGTCAATTCTTTTTCTTGTTGATTGAGCAGAGAAAGACGATTTTTTTCAAACATGAGATTGTCAATATAAAGGGATAGAGCTTTCTGCATGATGAGATTGCTGTCGTAGTCTACTGCTTTTTTGTAGGCTATAAAAGTGGGCTGAATAGCTGGAGGAAATAGCAGAGCTGTTATCCGAAGGGCAGGGAAGAGGCTAGTAGAAAAAGATTTGATATAGATGACATGCTGGCTGTCGTCCAAGTAATGGAAGGTCAGTTCGCGTTTGCTGTCAAAGTCAGCCAAATAATCATCTTCTATGATATAAACATCATAAAGCCGAGCGAGACGAATGATTTCTTCCTTCTCCTTTCGACTGTAAGAATGTCCCAAGGGATAATGAAAGCGCGGGATAGTATAGAAGAATTTGATACGACCAGATTGAAAAATCCGCTCCAATTCTTCTAAATCAATCCCTTCTGGAGTTCGCTCAATTGTTTGATAAGGAAGTTGTTGCGCAGTTAGCAAATCATTTATCCGATGATAGGTCGGCTGCTCAACTAGAATTTCATATTTTTTATTTGGAAAGGCAATTTGCGAAAGAATATAAAGAGCTTGCTGGGTACCAGATGTCAGAACGAGCCTGTCAGCAGAGGTGTAGATAGCTGAATCCAGAAGCAGCTGCTGGACAGATTGTCGTAAGTCTTCCAGCCCTTCTTGCTGAGAATAGTAGTTAAAAAGATAATTCTCTCGTCCAATCAGCGTTTCATTAAGACAAAGTCGAAAGTCTTCATAAATTTGGTAGTGGTCATCTCTGACGGTTAATTCTATGTCCTGCTGGTCTTCCAGACTATTTTCCAGCACATAGTAGCCACTTTTAGGAACTGCATAGATATACTTCTGATATTTCAACTCTATCAGTGCCTTCTGGGCTGTGTCTTTGCTACAGCGATAGTCGTCTGCCAGCTGACGGACAGAAGGAATCTTTTGTCCCTTGGACAATTTCCCACTTTTAATATCTTGGCTAATCTGATCTACAATACATTGATACTTAGGTTTTATCATCTTAACTGTCCCCATACAGAAGAATTTTTTCTCTATTGTAACGTATTTTGAAATCTTTTACAATCAGGAAATGATAAGTTGTATTGTGTAGGATTCCCCCATAGATTTCTCCCTACCAATAATTGATGTAAAAGAATTGTAATCTAATAGTTATCTGAGTAATACATTAGCGGAATTGTAATTTAGGCTGAAATGGTTTATAATGAAAAGTAGCAAGTATATTAGGAGGCCGTCTAATGGAGAGAAAAATTAAAAAATCAGTAGTTGCGACCGGTTTAGCTGCAACCACTATTATTTCAGGCAGTTTATCACATCAAGTAAATGCCGAAGAAGTAAAAACACAATCTACTGAGCCAAAGACATCTGAAAAAATCACCAAACCAGTTACAGAAACAGATGTTCAATCAGCAAAGATGCAAGCCGATGCTGCAAAGGTTCAGACAGATGCTCAGCAAAAAGTTGTAGAGCAAGTTAAAGGGGATGTAAATACTTCAAAGGACGCGGTAGCAGATAGCGAAAAAGCTATTGCAAATGCTGAGGCAGAAAAGAAAGAAGCAACTCCAGAAGTTATTGAAACCGCAAAAGAAGAAGTGGCGACATCAGAGAAGGCGGTTACAACAGAGGAAAATAAGGTTCAAGAAGCAGAACAGTCTGAAACAAAGGCAAAAGAAGCTGTTAAAAATCAAGAAAATGTTGTTGCAGGGCAACAATCACTTGTTGATGTAGCACAACGTGAATTAGATACAGCTAAAGCTCCGGTTGCAAATGAGCAGCAAGAGCTCAACCAAGCACAAGATTCAGAAAAACAAGCAGAAAAAGATTTAGCAGAAAAGCAAAATAATCTTGCTAAAGTGAAGGAAGAAGTTGCTAATCTTCCTAAAGAAATCAAATCAGCAACTGAACAAGTCAAGCAAAGTGAGCAAAAAGTTGCAGAAAATCAAGCAGCTATTGATCAAAAAGCCGCTGAAGTAGCCCGCGCTGAACAATCAGCTGCTAATAGAAGAAATGTTGATTTGAGTAAAGCAACCTATGGTGAATTTTTACAACACGCTAAAACAAATGGAGCCAACCAAGCGATTCGTAATGCAGCTGCTGAAGCTCTAACAACTTATGAAAGAGCTAAACATGAAGACGGCATTACAGTTGGTTCTGACGCAACAAGCCCAGCAACTTTAGAAAATAATTTAAAAGCAATTGAGTTAGTTAGAGCTATCAATGCTTATCGTAGACAAGCTGGATTAAAAGAATTATTGATTGATCCTTACAAAAATCCAGCCAGCCAAGTCCAAACTCTTTATTTTGAAAGAGCAAATTGGCATATGGGTAAATATTTGAGAAATGAAAATGTGGCGATTAGTTTTACTCCAAAAGGAGCCGTTGACTTCTGGCATAAGGAAAAATCTATCTATATGGCTGAGGCAGCTAAGTATGGCTTAACAACCAATGAGCAAGACATTGATTCCAATCAAATTTATACCACCTTACGTAATCGTGGTCAACTTGCTTTCTTCTATAGAGTTGGTCACTATCTTCAAATGATGGATAAAAACTTTAATACCATTTCAGCTGCATATGATAAAGTTCCAAATCAATACAGCAATGTATATGGAACGTCTGAAGTTGGATTTCATAGAGAACCTAATTTTAATGCGCGTGTTAATAATGGCACTCTTCTTAGCGCAGATGATTATGAGCAAGCAATCCGTAATTTTGCTGGTGCTGCACAAGCTGTAGATGCACAAGCAACAGTAGCCAAGAATCAATTAGCTATGTTGCGAGCTCAAAGAACAGGCTATGTATCTACTTTAAATATCCAAAAGGCAAAATTAGCAGACCTTCAAAAGTTGACTGCGAATCGTTCAGCTGCTCTTGCTACTGCGAATGCTGGAGTGATTACAGCTGAAGCAGCTTTGAAAAAAGCAAAGCAAAATGTTGTGACAAAAGAAGCTGCTTTGAAGCGCGCTACTGCAGCTATTGCGTCCAAGTTAGCACCAAAACAAGTAGCTTTAGAAAAAGCTCAAAAAGTGCTAGATAGTGCTAAAAATAAATTAGCAAAACTAAAGAAAGCTTTAATTACAGCGGAGTTAAATGTTGCCAAGGCAAAAGACGCTTTGCAAGCTAGTCAAACCAAGCTAAAAGAAGCACAAGATAACTTGGAAAAATTACAAAATGCACCACAAGCACTTGAAGCAGCTCAAAAGGCTCTTCAAGCTGCACAAGCTGACTATGCCTCTAAGGTTAAAACGTTAAAAGATGAAGAAGCAAAACTAGAGATTTCTCGTTCAATTTATACCAAGTTACAAGAAAACTATGAGCAATTGAGAAGTCAACTTCCTCCGAAGGCTCAAAAAGAAACAGGTGGAAAAGTACCAAACTTACACTTATCCAGAACTTACCAACCAAAACCATTGTTAGTTAGACAACAAAATACTGGTCAAAAAGTTCTGCCTGCTACAGGTACTAAAGCAGATCAGGTTGCTGCATTAGGCCTGCTACTTGGTTTGGGAACTCTAGCTAGTGCTCGCCGTCGTAAAAGAAATAACGAAGATTAAATAATTGAAGATTTTAGAAAAAATCTAATCTTTCTTCCCAAAGACAAACAACTCTGTTTTTGAGTGTTTGTCTTTTTTTAATCAAGATAATCAAAAGCAAGCATTGAAAACCGCAGCTTTTGTCTACCAACTCTCCCACAGTATCTATCATTTTGAGAATCAGCACAAAAATAGTATAATAAACTGTATTCTCTTAACGAAACGAATAAAACTAAAGGAGTTTTCTATGCAAGTCATCAAACGTAATGGAGAAATTACTGATTTTAATCCAGATAAAATTTATCAAGCTATTTTGAAAGCAGCACAAACGGTTTATGTCTTGACAGACGATCTACGTCAAAATTTAGCGCTTGTAACTAAAAAAGTAGTGTTAGATCTGGAGGAGGCTGGTGTTGAACGAGCTACTATCAGTATGATTCAATCTATGGTAGAAAATCGTCTGCTAGGTGCTGGTTATATCACTATTGCCGAGCATTATATTTCCTACCGCTTGCAACGAGATTTGGAGCGCAATGGTTATGGCGATCATATTGCAGTCCATTTACATTTTGAACAAATTCGATAATAAATTTACAGCCTAGATTACAGAATGAAGTAGTTGGCAGATTTTTTTGAAAAATTTGCTAAAAATCAACTTCCTTTTAAGTTAATAATAATGCTTGTTCTAGAAAAGTTTACCACATTCCCTTAATTTCTGGGACTTGACAAGTGTATTTTAATATGATAAAATTTAAAAGATTTTAAGCTTGAAGGGAGTGAAAAAAATGTCAAAAACAGTAGTACGTAAAAATGAATCCCTTGACGATGCTCTTCGTCGTTTCAAACGTGCGGTTACTAAAGCTGGTACTCTTCAAGAAACACGCAAACGTGAATTCTATGAAAAACCTTCTGTAAAACGGAAACGTAAATCAGAAGCAGCTCGTAAACGTAAAAAATTCTAATTGAGCAAAATGACAGACTTCGGTCTGTTTTTTGTTTCTATTTAGATAAAATCGAACTCGTACTCAATAAAAATCAATAGCTTTAGCAGTTTTACCGTATGGACGTTATCTGTCATCTCAAAACTCCACCGCAAGTTTAATAGAAGTAGCAGCTAGAGGGGCAGGTTAAGGCAAACAGAATATCAAGAAACCGTGAGAGTAAACAAAAAAACTGATTTTCATCAGTGAATTTTTTTCATAATTATTTGCTTTCGAGCAATGCTTTGATTTCTTGAAGAACTTCTAATTCAGTTGGTCCTGCAGTTTCTTCAGCAGTGTCTTCTTCTTTTTTAGTAAGACTTTGCGCTTTTTCAACAGACTTGACGATGAAGAAGAGAACTGTTCCGATGACGAGGAAATTGATAACAGCGCTTAAGAAACTACCGTATGCAATCCCATTCCATTTTAGACCAGCAATTTGTTCTACACCAGCAGCTTTTAAAGCTGGATTGAGAAACAAAGGAGTGATAACATCTCCAATAAGCGAAGTCACAATAGCTCCAAAAGCATTGGCAATGATAACACCGACTGCCAAATCAATTACATTGCCGCGAAGCAAAAACTCTTTAAGGTCCTTTAACATTTTCTTTTTCCTTTCAAAATACTAAACTATATTATATCTAAAAAAAGGGGAAAGTCAATAAAATATCTAAAAAATATAGTGAATATTTTACTTTTTGGTAAATTTATTATAAAATGTAAGTTGTTATTCTATGATAAATTGGGGGTGTTGTCTATTGATTGATAAAGAAATCATTTCTGATATTAAAAATAGCGTCAATATCGTCGAAATCATAGGAGAAGTCGTTGCTCTAACAAAGGCCGGAAGGAATTATCTGGGGCTTTGTCCTTTTCATGGGGAAAAAACTCCATCATTCAATGTAGTAGAAGAAAAACAATTTTATCACTGTTTTGGCTGTGGAAAGTCAGGTGATGTCTTTAAATTTATTGAAGATTATCGTGGTGTTTCTTTTATGGACGCTGTACAAATTGTTGCAGATCGTGCAGGGATTCCATTAGAAATAGAGCATAGTAGAAAAGAGCAGTCAACACATACACATCCTCATCAAGCACTTTATGACATTCATGCGGAAGCTGCAAGGTTTTACCATGCAGTATTGATGACAACAAAGATAGGAGAAGAAGCACGTTCTTATCTTTATGAACGTGGCTTAACAGATGAGGTTATCAAGCATTTTCAAATTGGTTTAGCGCCCAATGAAAATAACTATCTTTATAAAAGTGTTAGTGGAAAGTTTGATGAGCAAGTCATTATGAATTCTGGTTTGTTCAACTTAGCTGATAACAATTTGGTTTATGACGCCTTTCAAAATCGGATTATGTTTCCATTGACAAATGATAAAGGACAAGTCATTGCTTTTTCAGGTCGTATTTGGCAACCAAGCGATATAGAGCAGAAAGTCGCGAAGTATAAAAATAGTCGCAGTACACCGATTTTTAATAAAAGCTATGAGTTGTATCATCTGGACAAGGCCAAAGCGACTATCAAGAAAAGTCACGAAATTTACTTAATGGAAGGCTTTATGGATGTTATAGCCGCTTATCGTGCTGGAATTGAAAATGCTGTAGCATCTATGGGGACAGCATTGACGCATGAGCATGTGGAGCATCTTCGTAAGTTCGCAAAGAAAATTATTTTAACGTACGATGGTGACAAAGCAGGACAAGCAGCGACAGCAAAAGCTCTGAATGAATTGTACGATTTATCAGTTGAAATTGTCAGGATTCCTGATAATATGGATCCAGATGAATTTATCAAAAAAAATTCTGCTGATGATTTACAAAATTTACTGACTAAAACACGAATTAGTGATATAGAGTTTCTTCTGAACTATCTGAAGCCAGATAATATCGAAAACTTGCAAGCTCAAATTGAATTTGTTGAACAAATGTCTCCTTTGATTGCGCAGGTTCAATCAATCACTGCACAAAATTCCTATATTTATATGTTAGCTGAATTGTTACCTGATTTTGACTACCAGCAGGTGGAGCAAGCTGTTAATAATCATCGTTTAGTAAATAGAAGAGAGCAACAACAGCAATCTCATCAACAAGTGTCAAGACTTGACATTCCGGTAACACAGCAAGTATCGCGGCTAATTAAGGCAGAGAGTCATCTTCTGCAGCGGATGATTGATAATCCTGTGATTTTAAATGATTATCGTTTGAGGAAAGATTTTCATTTCGCAACAATAGAATTGCAGACTTTGTACGATATTTTAAAAACAAATGGCGAGGTAACGCCACAAGATTTGTCTGAGCAAAATGATTCGGTACAGCAAGCTTGGTATCGGGTCTTAGAAGAAAATCTACCAGAGGAAGTTTCTGAGCAGGAACTGATTGAAGTGGAGCAAACGCGAGATAAGGAATTGCTTCGCAAAGAAAATCAATTGATTGGTAAAAAAGTCCGTGAAGCATCTCATAGTGGAGATGCAGATACGGCATTAGAAGAGCTAGAGCGATTTATTGCTCAAAAAAGGAGAATGGAGTAGGAATGGCTACAAAACAAAAAGAAGTAACAACTTTTGATGTTCAAGTTGCAGAATTTATTCGCAACCATAAAAAAACTGGTACAGCAACCGATGATGAGATCAATGATCAATTAGTCATTCCATTTACTTTGGAAGCTGATGGTATTGAAGATCTTCTTCAACGGATTCAGGACGCAGGGATTGCTATTACGGATAAAGAGGGCAACCCAAGTGAACGGGTTTTAAATACAGAGGAAGAAGAAGCTGAATTAACAGATGAGGAGTTGCTTGGTAGCAATTCTGCTAAAGTGAACGACCCTGTCCGTATGTATTTAAAGGAAATTGGTGTTGTTCCGTTATTGACCAATGAAGAAGAGCAAGAATTAGCTGTTCTTGTGGAGCAAGGCGACTTAGAAGCGAAACAACGTTTGGCAGAAGCTAATTTGCGGTTGGTTGTCTCTATTGCTAAGCGCTATGTTGGACGCGGCATGCAGTTTCTTGACTTGATTCAAGAAGGCAATATGGGATTGATGAAAGCCGTTGACAAGTTTGACTATACCAAAGGTTTCAAATTTTCAACCTATGCTACTTGGTGGATTCGTCAAGCAATTACTCGTGCGATTGCTGACCAAGCTCGTACGATTCGGATTCCGGTTCACATGGTTGAGACAATCAATAAATTAGTGCGGGAACAACGAAATCTTTTGCAAGAATTGGGGCAAGATCCAACGCCAGAGCAAATTGCGGAGCGCATGGATATGACACCAGACAAAGTTCGTGAAATTTTGAAGATTGCTCAAGAGCCGGTCTCTCTTGAAACACCAATTGGAGAAGAAGATGATAGTCATCTTGGCGATTTCATTGAGGATGAAGTGATTGAAAATCCAGTTGATTATACAACACGTATCGTTCTGCGTGAGCAATTAGACGAGGTTCTTGACACATTAACAGACCGTGAAGAAAATGTACTACGTCTGCGTTTCGGTCTAGATGATGGGAAAATGCGTACGCTGGAAGATGTTGGAAAAGTCTTTAACGTAACTCGTGAACGGATTCGACAAATTGAGGCCAAAGCCCTACGCAAATTGCGTCATCCAAGTCGTAGCAAGCCACTTCGTGACTTTATTGAGGATTAGTAGACAAAAGGAGGCACCATGGCATACACAAATGAACAAATTGATGATATTAAAAATCGTATCTTGGAAAGTTTGGAACAAGTTATTGATCCTGAATTAGGAATTGATATTGTAAATCTTGGTTTGATTTATGAGATTCGATTCAATGGTGAAAACGGCGAGACACAAATTGATATGACTTTAACAACAATGGGCTGTCCACTGGCTGACTTATTAACTGATCAGATTCATGATGCGATGTCAGATGTACCTGAAGTGAGCAAAGTAGAAGTTCGATTGGTGTGGTATCCTGCCTGGACTGTGGATAAAATGAGTCGCTACGCTCGTATTGCTCTAGGGATTAAATAAGAATATAGCAGCATGACTTGATTATGCTGCTTTTGTTTTGCTCAAACATTCAGAATTTGTGCAATATTTTAACTTTATACTTTATATCACTTGAAGTATTGTAAGAATCTGTTATAATGGTTGAACATACTAAATTTTAGAAAAGGGAGAGAAGATGTTTAAAAAGGGAGCACTGACGGGATTACTCTTGTTTGGAATATTTTTCGGCGCAGGGAATTTAATCTTTCCGCCAACTTTAGGAGCTTTGTCTGGCGAACACTTCTGGTCAGCGATTGCAGGATTCGTACTTTCAGGAGTTGGAATTGCTATTTTAACATTGATTATCGGTACTTTAAATCCCAAAGGCTATGTTTACGAAATTTCTAAAAAGGTTTCTCCTTGGTTTGCGACCGGTTACTTGATAGTTCTATATCTAGCGATTGGTCCATTTTTTGCCATTCCTCGGACGGCAACGACTTCTTATGAAGTTGGGATTGCACCATTGCTTTCGAGTAATATGACTGGATTAGGACTTATTATTTTTACAATCTTGTATTTTGTGGCTGCTTACTTGATTTCATTAAATCCTTCCAAAATTTTGGATCGGATTGGTCGGATTTTGACTCCTGTGTTTGCCATTTTGATTGTCATTCTAGTCATTTTGGGGGCGATAAAATATGGAGCAGCTGCACCGCAAGCTGCTAGCACGGAATACGCAAAAGCAGCTTTTGGAACTGGCTTTCTTGAAGGGTATAATACGCTTGATGCACTTGCCTCTGTTGCTTTTAGCGTTATCGCTGTGCAAACATTGAACCAACTCGGCTTTGCTAATAAAAAAGAATATATTTCGACTATTTGGATTGTTGGAGTGGTGGTGGCACTTGGATTTAGTGCGCTTTATATTGGATTAGGATTTCTTGGAAATCATTTCCCAATTCCGGCTGATGTAATGGCTTCTGATGCCAATAAAGGAGTTTATGTCTTATCTCAAGCTACACAAGCTATTTTTGGTCCGACAGCACAGATTTTCCTTGCAGCCATGGTAACAGTGACCTGCTTCACGACTACGGTTGGTTTGATTGTTTCAACATCAGAATTTTTCAATAAAACCTTTCCTAAAATCAGCTACAAAACTTATGCAACAGTCTTTACATTAATTGGATTTGCAATTGCAAATCTTGGTTTGGGAGCGATCATTCAGTATTCAGTTCCTGTCTTGCAAATTTTGTACCCGATTACCATTGCGATTGTAATGATTGTGATTGTCAATAAGTTTGTTGCCTTATCTAAGATTGGAATGCAGCTAACGGTCGCAGTTGTAACAATTATTGCCTTTGCGAATATCATCGGCTCGCAATTTAAATTGACTAGTGTGAGCAATTTAATCAATGCTTTGCCATTTGAGCAAGCTTCAATTCCTTGGCTGGTACCAACGATTGTCGGGATTGTGTTGTCTTTGTTTTTGCCAAATAAACAAAAGAGTGACACATTTGAAATGGAATGATAAAAAAGAAGCTGAGACAAAAGTGCTCAGCTTCTATTAGATTTAGTAATAAACGAATAACGCAGTAGGTGATTGGACTCTTCATTCGCTTTTCAAGCTCAGAAGAGCACCTAATCACCCTTGCGGGGGTGGGACTACGAACTAAAAATTTTCAATTTTTAGTTCTGTCCCACTCCCTTTTTTATGACCATATCAAATTCAAGTTTTTACAAATCGTATCCTCTATTTTTAGATAGTGAACCAGTGTATACTTTTCCTAGAAAGAAAATGAGGAGGAAAAGATAATGATATCTATTGTGTTTTTGATTTCTGTATTTCTAGCGGGAATTTTATCATTTTTCTCGCCTTGTATATTGCCATTGCTTCCTGTATATGTTGGTATTTTATTGGATACAAATGAACCAAGAACAATCATTATTTTTGGAAAGAAGATTGCTTGGTATGGAATTGTAAAAACACTATTTTTCATTGCAGGATTATCAGTAGTCTTTTTAATTCTTGGATATGGCGCTGGCTTTTTGGGCAAAGTTCTCTATACAGAGTGGTTCCGCTATGTATTAGGAGCAATTGTTGTTTTTCTCGGTGTTCATCAAATGGAACTGATCAATTTTAAGCTACTACAACGACAGAAAAGTGTTCAATTAAAAAAAGATAAAAATAGAAATGATTTTTACAATGCTTTCTTGCTAGGTGTGACCTTTAGCTTTGGTTGGACACCTTGTGTAGGTCCTGTTTTGAGTTCTGTTCTCGCAATTGCAGCTTCTGGTGGTAATGGAGCAGTACAAGGTGGCTTCCTCATGTTAGTTTATACCCTTGGTCTTGCTATCCCATTTCTCATTTTGGCACTTGCCTCTTCTATTGTTTTACGCCATTTTGGGAAAATAAAACCTTATATGGGACTACTAAAGAAAATTGGCGGGTTACTTATCATCCTGATGGGAATTTTACTTATGCTGGGAAATCTTAATGTTCTAGCTTCAATATTTGGTGGATAAAAGGAGGAATCTCATGAAAAAAACAATGTTAGTCATCACAGGTCTTGTTTGTGTTGCTTTGTTGGGCGCCTGTGGAAATCAAAAATCAGCTAGTGGAACTAAATCTGGACACGGACAATTTACAAATAAAACGACAGCTACAAAGTTGAATCAAGGCGAAACTGTTCCTGATTTTAATCTAAAAGGAGTCGATGGCAAGACTTATAAACTATCAGATTTTAAAGGAAAGAAAGTTTATCTGAAATTCTGGGCATCATGGTGCTCAATCTGTCTATCCACGCTGAAACACACGGATGAATTGGCGAAAGAAAATGGCAAAGACTACGTTATTTTATCAGTCGTTTCTCCAGGTCATAAGGGTGAAAAATCAGAAGCAGATTTCAAAAAGTGGTATTCAAAACTAGATTATAAAAACTTACCTGTTTTGATTGATTCAAGCGGAAAATTACTAGAGCAATATGGAGTTCGCTCTTATCCAACAGCCGCATTTATTGATAGTAATGGAAAATTAGTTAAAACTCGTCCAGGTTTTATCAAAAAGTCTGAAATTGAATCAACTCTGAAAAGTATCAAATAGGAGGTAATGACAATGGATCACAAAATGAAATTGCTTTTACTCCTCGGATCCATTTTACTTATCCTTGGTACAATTGTTTTGGGTGGGCGTTTTATGACAACGAAGTCTTCTATTGACAAAATAAAAGAAGCGTCCGTTAGCCAAACGACACCCGTCAACAACAAGAAACCTGATTTGAAAAATGCTAATTTAAAACATATTTATCTTGCAGGTGGCTGTTTCTGGGGGGTGGAAGAATATTTCTCTCGTGTAAATGGTGTAGTAGACGCAGTTTCTGGCTATGCGAATGGAAATAGCGAAACAACGAATTATGAACTAATCTCACAAACTAAACACGCTGAAACGGTTCATGTGACTTATGATGCCAATAAAATTTCTTTAAGAGAAATCTTGCTGCATTACTTTAGAATTATCGATCCAACCAGCAAAAATAAACAAGGAAATGACCGTGGCGTACAATATCGCACAGGAGTATATTACAAAGATCAAGCTGATGTTGAAACGATTAACAAGGTTTTTGAAGAACAAAGCAAAAAATTTAAAACAACTTTGGCGGTTGAAAAAGAGCCGCTCAAACATTTTATCAAGGCTGAAGAATACCATCAAGATTATTTGAAGAAAAATCCAAATGGATATTGTCATATCAATGTTAAACAGGCTGCCTATCCAGTCATTGATGCTTCTAAATATAAAAAACCGTCAGATGCTGAAATTAAGAAAAAACTGACAGAGGAAGAGTATGCAGTAACTCAAAAAGATGATACAGAGCGCGCTTTTTCAAATCGTTATTGGGATAAATTTGATGCAGGAATCTATGTCGATGTTGTAACAGGTGAGCCATTATTCTCATCAAAAGATAAATTTGAATCAGGCTGTGGCTGGCCAAGCTTTACACGTCCGATTAGCCCGGATGTCGCAAACTATAAAGAAGACCATAGCTTTAATATGACTCGGACAGAAGTGCGAAGTCGCGTTGGAAATTCCCATCTGGGGCATGTTTTTACAGATGGTCCTAAAGATAAAGGTGGACTTCGTTATTGTATTAATAGCTTGTCTATCAAGTTTATTCCTAAAGACCAAATGGAAAGCAAAGGTTATGGATATTTATTGAACTATGTCTAACAGCATTTTAAGAAAAAATTTGCTATAATGAGTTTAGTAAATGGTAGGAGTGCGCTCGTGTATTCAATTATGATTGTAGAAGATGAATACCTTGTTCGACAAGGTATTTCGTCTTTAGTAGATTTTGAAACATTTGATATGGAAGTCATGGGCGAGGCTGAAAACGGCTTGGATGCTTGGGAAAAGATACAGCTTGCACAGCCTGATATTGTCTTGACAGACATCAATATGCCACATATAAACGGGATTAAACTAGCTCAATTAGTCAAAGAACAATATCCTTCTGTTCATATTATCTTTTTAACGGGCTATGATGACTTCGATTACGCTTTATCAGCAGTAAAATTAGGTGCTGACGATTATTTACTAAAGCCGTTTTCGCGGGAAGATGTGGAAACGATGTTGTTTAAAGTCAAAGAGAAATTGGACAAGGAGCGAAAGCAGCAGCAAGTTCATGAACTGGTTGAGCAAGCAGAATTTTCTGATTTAGAACAAGCAATTCATGATCGTTTAACCGATACAGAATTATCTCTTAAATCACTCGCTTTTCAACTCGGGTTTAGTTCGTCTTATTTGAGTGTTCTCATCAAAAAAGAGCTGGGCTTGCCATTTCAGGATTACTTAATTCAAGAACGGATGAAGAAAGCAAAATTACTGCTTTTGACAACTGACTTGAAGGTTTATGAAATTGCAGAGCAGGTAGGCTTTGAAGATATGAACTATTTTTCTCAACGCTTCAAGCAAGTCGTTGGAGTAACACCGCGGCAATTTAAACGAGGAGAAGGGCAATGAAACGATATTCGCTCCTGATTCAGTTAGTGATTTATGTTTTTATTATGATATTAGCTCTTTTGGGAATTGTCGGTGGGATTTATTATCAGACTAGTTCGGTTGCTATTCGCCAGACAACTGAGCAAAATACACGCAAGACCATTCAGCAAAGTGGTCAGTTTATCACTTCTTATTTACAAAAGGTTAAACAGACAACGAGTAGTTTGGCTGAAAATGAGAAAATAAAGACATACGCACAAATACCAAGCCAAGAAAACGCTGAACAACTTTGGCAATTATTCGCAACGATTTTAAAAACAGATTCGGATTTGGTATCTGCTATTTTGGTAACAAAAGACGGAAATCTCATATCAACAGATCCTGAATTAACCATGAAGACATCCGCTGATATGATGAAAGAAAAATGGTATCAGGATGCTATCCATAAAGGTGCTATGCCGATTTTGACACCAGCACGAAGAACCGTCAGCCATACAATTGGTGAAAAATGGGTGATTTCAATCATGCAGGAAGTTGTAGATAAAGACGGTAAAAATTTGGGGGTTGTTCGCTTAGATATTGGATACAAGACGTTGGAAGCTTACTTAGATCAACTGCAGTTAGGAAAAGAAGGATTTACCTTTATCGTCAATGCCAATCATGACTTTGTCTATCATCCTAAAAAAGCAGTTTATTCTTCTAACGCTGAAATGAAAGCGATGGCGCCCTATCTTTCTGTCAAAAATGGCTATGTCAAATCAAAACAAGCTTATGTATCTCAATATCAAATTCCAAATAGTGGTTGGACATTGATTGGGGTTTCTTCAATGGAACAATTGCATGCAGTTCAAACGCAGATTTTGTGGTCTTTTATTGGAACAGGTCTGTTTGCTTTGGGTGTTTGTCTAATAGGGATCTGGTTTGTGCTTCGGCTTTGGATTAAGCCTTTGCGAGATTTGCAAGCAACCATTTTAAAGGTTGGAAGTGGGCATTCAGATTTGAGGGCTAATGAAACCGGCTCTCCTGAATTAGTTGATTTGGCAAGACAATTTAATATTATGTTAGACCGGATTGATCAATTGATGATTGCAGTCAAAGAAGAGGAACAGAATGTCAGAAAATATGAATTGCAGGCGCTTTCCAGCCAAATCAACCCGCATTTTTTGTACAATACGTTGGATACAATTGTATGGATGGCAGAATTTAATGACAGCAAGCGTGTGGTAGAAGTAACAAAATCACTAGCTAAGTATTTCCGTTTAGCTTTGAACCAAGGACATGAACAAATTTCTCTTAAAGATGAAATTGACCATGTGCGTCAGTATCTCTTTATTCAAAAACAGCGCTATGGTGAGAAATCGCAATATGAGATTAAAGAGTTGAAGCAATATGATGACTACAAAATTCCGAAGTTGATTTTGCAGCCTTTGGTTGAAAATGCGATTTATCATGGTATCAAAAAAATGAATCGTCAAGGGATGATTCGAGTTAGCGTTTCTGAAAATGACACGCAGCTCATCGTTTCAATTTATGACAATGGTCGTGGCTTTGTCGCCAGCGAAACTACAAATGCTACACTCGTTCGCTTGGGTGGTGTAGGTCTGAAAAATGTTGACCAACGTTTGCAATTACAATTTGGTAAATCTTATCACATGGAAATTAAAACTGAAGAAAATACTTATACGGAGATTCGTCTCTATTTTCCAAGGGCAAATAAAACCAACTGATGAAAGATTTCAGTTGGTTTTTTAATATTTAATTCCCAACACTGGAGAATTTTTTCATGCCGTATTTGAATAGAGCGTAGTTGATAGTAAAAATAACAAGTAGGACTAAAGGAAGTAGCAAACCAATCCAGCTTAGATTTAAAAAATAAAGAGCTGGAAAAAAAGAAGTAAAAGCATAAGGAAATACAAAAATTAGTATCAATTGGATAAAGGTTGGGTAAATTTTGATAGGGTATTGTGCCATTTGATTGAGGGAGAAAATCCCCATTGTGATAGGGAAAGATTCGACAATCCAAAAAGCAAGAGCAGTAGGTCCTAATTGAATAGCGGCATAGAGTAAACCAATACAAATACAGATAAAGACAAAGAGAAGTAGATGAAAAATGTTCCAATGCAGTCCGAGTAAATGATAGGATTGATAAGTTGCAATAGCTCCCATCAGTGTTGTGCCAAAGCCTTGTAGCTGCACGCGTTCACAAATTAGCTGAAAAAGAGGATTGATGGGCATGATAAGCAGGCGTTCAAACTCACCTTTGCGAATATAGCGGCTTCCAAACATCCAAAGATTGTCAAAGAAAATCAGGTGAACTGAACGTCCGATAGTTGCCATTCCATAAATAAATAGCATTTGTCCATAGTTGAATCCGGCAATTTCCTTGATATTTGCAAATAATACATTTAAAAAGATTAAATAAACAATCTGTTCAATCAAAGAAGAAATAAGTCCAATAAAGAAGTCCATCCTATAAGACATACTAGCAATCAAGTAAGCTTTTAAATTATAAAAATAAATATTGATGTATTTCATCTTCAACCTCCTAAAATGACTAAACGGCGTTTAGCTTGATACCAAAGCAGAGCAATGAAAGCTGAAAGTATCGGAATCCAAGCCAACTGAATCCAGAAGAGTTCAGTATTAACAGGTCTTTTCAAAAGGATATTGACTGGAAAATTAACAGCAAAGCTGTAAGGTAACAGTTTCAAAATATTTGCGATATTTTCTGGATAAAAACTCAGTGGCAAAAGCGATCCAGACGCAAGTGAAAAAAGCCCATTTCTGAGAATCAAAATTCCCCATGTATTCGTCGTGAAAAAGGCTGTTAAGCTAAACCCTAAATCTAGCAAGAGGACAATAAATATTCCTAATAAACTGGAAAATAGGAAAAGCAAACCTGTTTGCCAATTTGGAAGATAGAGCTGCCCTTGAATGAAAAGAATCATCAGTAAAATTGGAATGAATTTAACAATTTCAACAATTTTGACAGCAAAGTCTTGGAAAAAGAGCGAAGTAATTAAAGAGTAAGGATAAAGTAGCTCACCAGTAATATTCCCATCTACAATCATCAGAGATAGATCCCGTCCAATACTAAAACTATTTAGATTTCCTAGTAGATTTGCGAAGATAATATAGGTAGTGAACGTTTCTAAAGTATAACCATTAACATGAGATTGGGTGAAAAAAATGGTTTTCCAAACAAAAATAGAGACAAGAACTTGTATGAAAGTACGAATCAGGGTTGCAACAAAGAAAGATTTATATTGAAGTTGCGTAATAAGAGCTAATCGTGTGATATGGATATATTTACTCATCAAGCCCCTCCTCATAAATTTGTTTGACGATATTTTCAATTGTCAATTCTTTGATAGCTAGGTCTTCGATTGAATAATGATCAAAAATCTGATTAATAACTTGGGCATTAGTATAAATATCTGTCTGATAATGAATATTGAAATGATAAGAGTCAATTTTCTCAAAACGAAAACCATTGATTTGGAATAGCTCTTCTATTGGCGTTTGCGTTTTGAAAGAAATGGTTTTAACTGTTGAAAACTTTTCTCTTAATTTCGTCAGACTTCCATCATAAACCTTTTTGCCCTTATCAATGATAAAAATTCGTCCACAGAGTGATTCAATATCTTGCATATCATGAGACGTAATGAGGAAAGTTGTCTGGTGTTCTTTATTCATAAAGCGAATGAAGGAGCGGATTGTTTCTTTTACGCTGGCATCAAGACCAATTGTAGGCTCATCTAAGAAAACAACGGCAGGCTGATGAATGAAAATAGCAGCAAATTCGCAGCGAACTCGTTGCCCGAGCGAAAGATTACGAACAGGCTGGTGAATAAAATCTCCTAGCTGCAACAGGTCAATTAATTGCTCCAAGCGTTCCTCAAAAACTTTATCAGGAACGTCATAGATTTTCGCATGCAAAATAAAAGATTCCAGCACAGGAATATCCCAACGTAAATGTGATTTTTGTCCGAACAAAACGCCAATTTGCTTATTGACTGCTGTACGATGTTTCTGTGGGGTAAGTCCATTAATTTTAACACTACCTCGATCTGGATAAAGAACACCTGTCAGCATTTTTATAGTCGTGGATTTTCCGCTTCCATTCGAACCAATATAACCAATAATTTCACCTTTTTGAACCGTTAATGAAATATTCTGTACAGCGTGAATTTGTTTTTTCTTGGGGTGAAAAAAGGCTTTGATAGAACCTTTAAGGCCTAATTCTTTCTCGACAATACTATATGTCTTATATAATTGATTTGCTTCAATCATCATTATCTCCTTGCAGCAGAAAACGTTTGCGTATATTCATTATTATAACAAGTTCACGGAATCTGTGCAAGTGAATCTTATGGAATGATCTTTTACACAGAAAAAAGGATGAGACAAAATTGCTCAACCTTTTCTTTGATTTCTTTAGATCAATGACTGGAAGCGCTAGAAGTAGCATCTACCTCACTCGTACTCTCACTGTGACTACCTGTATCCGAAGCACCGGAAGTTGCATCAGCTTTAGCCTGTCCTCCTGCAGGAGCGAATGGACCGCTTCCACCAACTAGCTGCTGACCAGTTGTTTTCAAGTACCATTCCAGCCATGGTCTGAAATTAAAGACAATTTCATTGATCCCAGCGTAAGAGCCGTCTGGATAGTACATGGCCTGATAATTGTGTGTATTTAAAACTGGTGAATGCGGATTTGGAATCAGGGTGCGGACATATTCTTGATTGCCGTTACGCAAGGTTCCGACCACCCACTCTACATTTTTCATTCTGCCAGCCGGAAGTGAATTGTGAACCGTTGATAAGCGGTTTCCTGACTGAGATGGTACACGTTTTGCCAGCATGGTATCAGGGTCTTGATGTGCATTGTTGTAGTAGAGGAATTGGTTGTTGTCATCGGCGTAAGTCAGTTCAAAGGGCATGGATTTCAAGAACATATTGATCTGATCCACCGTTAAAATACCGTGGTCTAGTTTTACATAGGTATCTCCTGAGACGGCACCTACCATAGCAGCAGCCTTTTCAACCCATTCAGGATCATCTGGGTCAATGCCTTGAATCGTTGTTGCGATAGGTTTGGTCACATCTAAATCTTCTGGTTCAATTGGTTTTGGTTTTTTCAATTTTGAAACGACCTCTACATATTTCATAAAATTATCCAAGCAGGTTTCAAGGAATTTGACGGTTCCCTCGTTGATAATATTGCCCTCATCGTCGAAGGCTTCTTTGGCTTTTCCAAGCAGAAATTCATTTCCGGGAAGAGTATAAGCATTGACACCTGGTGCGTCAAGAATTTTGCGTAAATGGACCTGTGCGCGTGAAGTTCCTTGATCGTAGTAAGAAGCGCCCACAATCATGACAGGCTTATTTTCAAATGGATGAACTTCAAATGACAGCCATTCAAGCACGCTTTTCAGAGCGGCAGTAATGGTATGGTTGTGCTCAGGTGTTGCGATAATGACGCCGTCTGCACGGGTGATTTTGTTGTACAGGAGGCGAAGTTGGAAAGATTCGTCCCATTTTTCGTCTTGATTAAACATCGGAACTTCATCAATTTCCAAGACTTCCAATTCAAATTTTAGTTTAAAGTGTCTTCTGATAAATTCCAGTAATTTACGATTATACGATTGCTCTGCATTTGAGCCTACAATTCCTACAAATTTCATTGCGTCATTCTCCTTTACTTACAAGTTTTCCCAGTCAAAGTTTTCAGCTTCTTTGTGCAATAATTCCTGCGCACTGGATAGCTTCTCGGTAATTTTCACAAAAAGACGGAAATCATCAAAGAGTGCGTCCAATTTCTGAATGGTTTCAAGGTCAATGAGATTGCCATCTTTATCAAATGCTTGCAGAGAGTGCGACAGCAAAAACTCAGATCCGGGCATGACGGAAGCTTTTAACTCAGGGGCATCCAAAATCTGGCGAAGCTGTAACTGTGCACGAGACGAACCCAAGGTTCCAAAGGAAGCGCCTGTAATCATCACGGGTTTATTGAGCATTGGATAAATACCATAAGATAACCAAGCCAGAGCACTCATGAGTGAAGCTGGGATAGAGTGGTCGTACTCGGGCGTTCCGATAATGACCCCGTCAGCGGCTTCTATCTTTTCAGCAATTTCCGTTACAATAGCTGGAAGTTTTTTGTCTGCGGGTTTATTGAAAATGGGAATGTCTTTGATTTCCACCAGTTCAATTTCTGCTTTATCCGCAAAATGTTTTTGCATATATTGTAATAGTTGGCGATTGGTGGAACGTTTTGAATTTGTACCAACTAAACCGATGAGTTTTAACATAATTATTTCCTTTCCGATATTAAAATAGCAGTTCTGGCTTTAAACCAGAAGAATAGAATAATTGACCATCTTTTGTAATCCCTAACGCTTCAATCTGTTCTTCTTTTTCAACTTGTTCTAGAATAGACGATGGGCTTTCACCAAATAATCGTGTTGTCCAAATTTCACCATCTACAGAGCGATTAGACACAATCGTTAAACTAGCGACATTTGTCTCCACAGGATAGCCTGTCTTGCTATCAAGAATATGGTGATAGGAATGTCCTTGTTTTTCAAGGGTTCGCTCATAAATTCCTGAAGTCACAACGGATTGATTCACGATAGGAAGAATGGCGAGGTTATTTCCGCGTGTTAATTTTGGATGCTGAATCCCAATCCGCCAAGGACGCTTGGAAACTTGGTTGATTCCTAGGGTTAATACATTCCCGCCTAGATTGATGAGAGCAGAAGTCACGCCTTTATTTTTTAAGAACTCCATCACTTTATCAGCAATATAGCCTTTTGCAAGTGCTCCAAGATCAATTTTCATTCCTTCTTTTGCCAAAAAAACACTAGAAGAAGTAGAATCGAGTTTAATAAAAGTAGGTTTTATTAAAGAAAGACAATATTTGATTTCTTCCGGCTGAGGCACTTTAGCGTCTGAAAAACCAATTCGCCATGTTTGTACAAGTGGTCCGATAGTAATATTTAAGTGACTATTTTGAGCTAAACTATGCTGTTTTCCTAGCTCAATTAGCTCAAACAAATCAGGATGCACCTGAACCCATCGTTTTCCAGCTTGATGGTTGATTTTCATCAACTCCGAAGCATCATCATTTGCACTAAAGCGTTTCTCATACAGAAAAAGTAGCTGAATAACTTCGTCAAGTAGCAGATCTGCTTGCGGATGCAGAATTGAAATCGTAATCGTCGTTCCCATTAAGTGAATGGAACGAGAGCTGAAGTCCACCATATCACATCCTTTCTACAAATAAAAAATACATACCTATTATAACAGATAGATAACGTTTTCACAATTTTTTTCTATAATTTTCTGACAATTTCAACAAAGCTGTCTGTCTACAAGATGAGATAAAAACTACATTGAGATTAGAAATGAAAGCATTCATGAAAAGTTCTCTTAAATTGATAGAAAATGTAATATTTTTCAGTTTTATGAGCAAATATATTGTAAACGCTAACACGTAATGTTATAATGTTTTAGTAAATTAAAAATTAAGGTAGGAATTGCTCTATGAGTAAAATTGTTGTTATTGGTGCCAACCATGCTGGTACAGCTTGTATCAATACGATGTTAGACAACTTAGGAAATGAAAATGAAGTTGTGGTGTTTGACCAAAATTCAAACATTTCTTTTTTAGGATGTGGAATGGCGCTTTGGATTGGTAAGCAAATTGACGGTCCAGAAGGATTGTTCTATTCAGATAAGGAAAAACTTGAAGCAAAAGGTGCTAAAGTTTACATGGAAAGTCCTGTTTTGTCAGTTGATTATGACAAAAAAGAAGTGACCGCACTTGTAAATGGTCAAGAACACCTTGAATCTTATGACAAATTGATTTTTGCGACTGGTTCACAACCAATCATTCCGCCGATTAAAGGTGTTGAAATTGTTGAAGGAAATCGTGAATTTAAAGCGACTCTGGAAAACGTTCAGTTTGTAAAATTGTATCAAAATTCCGCAGAAGTCATTGAAAAGCTGAAAAACAATAAAGGAATCAATCGCGTTGCTGTTGTTGGAGCCGGCTACATTGGTGTTGAACTCGCAGAAGCTTTTGAACGCCTTGGAAAAGAAGTAATCTTGATTGACATTGCAGATACTTGCCTTGCTGGTTACTACGACCGTGAATTGTCTGACTTGATGAGTAAAAACTTGGCAGATCATGGTATTAAACTTGCCTACGGTCAAACTGTGCAAGCAGTTGAAGGCGAAGGTAAAGTTGAACGTATTGTAACAGATAAAGAAACGTTTGACGTAGATATGGTCATTATGGCTGTTGGCTTCCGACCAAACACTGCCCTTGGCGCTGGCAAGATTGAACTTTTCCGTAATGGCGCCTTCCTTGTTGATAAAAAACAAGAAACAAGCATTCCAGGAGTTTACGCAGTTGGTGACTGTGCAACGATTTATGACAATTCCCTTGGTAAAATGAGCTACATTGCACTTGCTTCAAACGCTGTCCGTTCAGGTATCGTTGGAGCTTACAATGCAACCGGTCATGAATTAGAAGGTATTGGTGTGCAAGGCTCAAACGGTATCAACATCTACGACCTTAAAATGGTTTCAACTGGCTTGACCTTGGAAAAAGCAAAATCTGCTGGCTACAATGCGGTTGAAACTGGCTTTAACGACCTTCAAAAGCCAGAATTTATCAAACACGATAACCATGAAGTAGCCATTCGTATCGTATTTGATAAAGATACACGTGTCATCCTTGGAGCACAAATGGCTTCACACGAAGATATTTCAATGGGCATTCATCTCTTCTCACTTGCAATCCAAGAAAAAGTGACCATTGATAAACTAGCTTTGACAGATATTTTCTTCCTGCCACACTTTAATAAACCTTATAACTACATTACAATGGCAGCATTGACGGCTGAAAAATAAAGATAAGATATTGAGTTTATAAAGCGTTTTTAGTGTAATTCGTATATAGTTGTTGACAAAACATTTTAACAGTAAAAGAGTGCAACTTTATTTGTTCACTCTTTTTTTGCGTATAACAGAAAAATTTTTGATAAATAGAATAGTATTGCTACTTATTTATCAAAAATTTACGATGATTAGACGAAAGAATACTTTGCCCCAAAAATAGCATTTAGAAATATTTAGAAGATAAATAATGTGTTGCGATGCTCCAAATGGTTAGTTTTCTGAGTGTAAGCTTGTTCTTAGGTAGGTCATCAGTCCTTTACTAAAGGTAAAGAAATGATGACTTTTAAGCCTGGCTGATTGTCTAAAAAAACAATTTCACCTTGATGTAATTTAATAATTTGTTTAGTGATAACCGTTCCCATACCATGTGATTCATAATTAGTCGATTTTTGATTTAGCTCAGTAATTTTTTGAGCTGTAATATCTCCTTGATCCGCAATGATGATGAGCACTTTATTATCAGATAATTGATAAGTCAGATCAATCTGGTTAGAACCGCTGTGTATGATACTATTAAGCAAGAGATTTCTAAAAGCTCTTTCTAGTAAAGTTACCTCTCCTTTTACCAACACTGCCTCGGTAGGCAAATCAAAATGAAGTGTAATTGTTTCATAATTATTCAATATATCGGCAATTACTGTTCGTAGGACTGCAACCAAATCAAGACTCGAAAATTCGGAGTGATGCTTTTGATTATCCAATAAGTAGCTCATATTGAGATTAGAAATCATTTCTTTCATAGTTTGAATCTGATTTTCAATTTCCTCCGTCTGCTTTCCTTTACCATATTGCTGCTCTAGCTGACTGTTATAACCTGATATGAGCATAAGAGGATTGCGTAAATCATGACTGACCCCTCTAATCCATTGCTCTTTCATCGTGTTGCTTTCTTCCAAAATATGAGATGTTTCATTAAGGGCTGTCTTAATTTCTGAGAAATTTCCCTTTTCATTAAGAGCAATATTTTGACCCTGAGACAAAGAAGTGACAGCAGTAATAATCGGATCCATTTCCTTTTTAATGCGTAGCTTTGATCGGCTCAAAAGAATAAAAATAAGTAAAAGAATAATACCCAAGAAAACAAGTCCCAAACTGAGAAAATTCCTAATAAATTGTGTATTAGCATAGAAATTAAATTTTGCTAAGGAATGCTTTTTAGGATAGCCCAAAACTAAAATTTGCTGACCTCGTACATAGGAGAAAACAGGGTAATCTTCTAAATACCAACGTGAAAATTTAACCATATCAGCATTGGTATAATGTCTTTTGAGCTGTTGAGGTAAATGATAAGATTGGACAATATTGCCATCTTGATTCAGTACCATAGCCCAAGTATTTTGTTTATCCATTTCAATTTTGCTGCTTTTATCAAAATTAAAATTATTCTGTTGACTCGATTGAGCGATTTTAGTGTAAAGTAGTTCCGGTTTTTCCTTTCCATAGAAACTAAAATAGGATGAGAAAACCAAACCATAAACAAAAACAAGTCCTATGATTAAAGCCAAGAGTAATAGAACATACCTGGTTAATAACTTAGTAAAAAATTTAACGGTATCCATTTAATTCACCTTTAGTTTGTAACCCAAACCTTTAACCGTTATTAAGCTTTCTGGTTTAGATGGATTGGCTTCGATCTTTTGTCGAATCTTACGAATATGAGCCATTAGGGTATTATCATAGCCTTGGTATTGTAAGCCCCAGACTTTTTCTAAGAGTTGGTCAAAAGTAACAATGCGATTCTTATTATCATATAAGACCTTAAGAATACTGTATTCCTTAGCTGTCAGCTGAATCTCTAGTTTTCCTTTGGTAATCAAGGCTTGGCTAAAATGCACCTGGCAAGCAGGCAAAACAAGGGTATCTTCCTTTTCGGGATAGGCTCTTTTTAAGATGGAAAGAATACGCAACTCCAAATCTCTTGGGCGGAAAGGCTTGATAATATAGTCATCTGCCCCTAACTCAAAGCCCTGATATTGTTTTTCTATATCGGAGATTGCCGACAAAAACAAAACAGGAACCGTTGAAGTCTTACGGATACCTTTTAAAACTTCAAATCCTGATCCTTCAGGCAGCATAATGTCTAAAATAACTAAATCAAAAGATTTTTCTTCAAATTGCTCCAAAGCTTCTTTTTGTGATTGTACACTTGTTAGATTGCTAAAACCAGCAATGTTCAATGATTCTTGCACCATTTCTAAAATTTCTGGGTTATCGTCTAAAATTAAGATCTTCTTTTCTTTATAATTCATACTATTACCTCAATAAGACTAGTATAACACATTGCTTCCTTGGTCAAGGACTTTAAAGTAAAAATTAAGGAAGAATTAAGGTAATGAATAGGTTAAAATAAAGGAGTTTCATTATAATAAAAATAGCGAAAGGATATAACATCACTCTAAGATTTTTAAAGGAGAAAACAAATGAACAATTATATCGTTGAAACCAACCAATTAAGTAAGGATTTTTCAGGTGAAGTAGCCGTTAATCAGCTCTCTATTCATATTAGAAAAAATGAAATTTATGGTTTTTTAGGACCAAATGGTGCTGGTAAGAGCACTGCTATGAAAATGCTTTTGGGATTGTTGCAACCAACCCATGGTTCCATTAAGCTCTTTGGCAAAACCTTTAATAGCAATCAAATATCACTCCTCTCAAATGTAGGTTCCCTTATTGAGGAGCCCTCTTACTATGCTAATTTGACCGGCTATGAAAATCTTGAAATTATCCAAAAATTACTTAAATTACCAAAAAGAAATATTGATGAAGTCTTAAAGATTGTCAAACTTTTCGATCAAAAAGACAAGCTAGTTAAAAACTATTCACTAGGCATGAAACAACGTCTAGGAATTGCGCTAGCCATTGTTAAATTTCCTAAATTACTGATTCTGGATGAGCCAACTAATGGTTTAGATCCTGCTGGTATTCAAGAAATTCGTGAGCTCATCAAGTCATTACCACAAAAATACGATATGACTATCATCGTTTCTAGCCATATTCTTTCAGAAATTGAACAGATGGCTACGACTGTCGGTATTATTAATCATGGTCAATTACTTTTTGAAGGTCACCTATCTGACCTTAAAGAAGATGAAAAATATCTGTTTGAGACCAGTGATGATGTAACTGCTAAAAGAATACTAATGTTCAATGGTTTTAATTTGGATGATGACAAAAAATTGATTGTCAACGATAACGATAAAGTTAATATAGCCACTGCTATTCGACTCTTAGTTGAAAATGATGTTGATATTTATCAAGTTTGTATGATTCGTCGATCGCTGGAAGATGTTTTCCTTGATATGACAGGACGGGAAGGAAGTGTTTTGTAATGCTAAATTTACAATTAGAATTTATCAAATTAAAAAGACGTTCTTTCTTGCTATCTTTGATTGCTATTGTAGCAGTGGGCTTGATTTGGAGTGGCGTTGTTATCAAATATGAATTACCTAAAACGCATGAGGCCTATAATGCCATTTATACCATGACTTACTTGAATGATTGTATTTTGCCACTTTTCATTGCAGTTTTAGCGTCTAGACTACTGGAATTGGAACATCTAGGCAAAACTTTTAAACTCTTGCAAACCAGTAACGAAAGTCCTTGGCAACTTTTTAAGGCTAAATTGACTGTGATGGCTATTTTTGCTTTTGTTGTCAGTTTGATTCAAACGCTTTTTCTGAAATTTATTATTCAAGGCATGCAGGTCAGTGTGACACCTGTTTCATTGAGTCTCTTTTTGTTCACAACTTTTTTGGTTTGTCTCTTTCTGTCTTGTTTACATCTTTGCTTAGCTTTTATCTATCCAAAGCCAAGTGTGACAGTGGTAACAGGCTTAATTGGTTCCTTCCTGTCATTTGTAGGTATCGGTGCGTTACCATTTCCTATTCGTATTTTCATTCCTTGGCAATATTTCTCTATGATGGGAATCGCTAAACGGGTGGCTGGAACTAACACTTATCTTTTTCAATATGATAATGCTTATCCCTTTAAATTAGTCACATTATTGCTTATCATTTTTTTAAGCATCTTTGTCAGTAAAAAACTCATTGGAAAGGCGGATCTATTATGATTATTTTTGAATTTAAAAAAATTAAAAAAAGTGCTATTCCGATAACGCTTATCTTCTTTAACCTTGTTGGGTCCTTATTGGGAGCAATGATTTACGCTCTCAATCGAAAGGTGCTCCTAGATGGTACACAAGCTCGCGTCCTTTGGGGACAAACAGTTTTCTATTCCTCGCAGATATTTACTCCTATTCTGATCGGGATTATCTGTTCCATCAGTTGTCAATTCGAGGAAAGTAATAAAAACTGGCAGCGCTTATTAAGTATTCCGGTTAAAGCCAATCGTATCATTTTATCAAAAATCACCAGCTTATCACTAGTCATGGCTATTAGTCAACTGATAGTTCTTCTCTTTTATATTATCAGCGCTTTGGTTTTGAAGGTACCTTTTGCAAATTATCTACTGGACTTTTTGCTTTGGTCTATCACAGGTTGGATAGCAACCATTACTATTGTCACCATTCAAATTTTTCTTAGTATTCGCTTAAAAAATTTCGCAGTGCCTATTCTTATATCAGCTATTTTGGCTATAGCAGGGCTTATGACCCTATTTATTGGACAAGGTCTTTTTAGCATTTTCCCTTATGCTCAGATTGCTGTTGGTGATCGAGCTCGTTCTTTAGTCCCTTTTACCTTATCTGAATTTATCCTTTTCTTAGTTGTCAATGGTGCTTATATTTTTGTCTTCTATACCTTAGCAGTTAGACAGCTTAAAAAGAGATTTATTTAATCTCATTTATAGTAAAAAACAAGAAGAAAGCGAAGATTTATCGTAATTGTTATACAATTAATGATCAGCAAATAAACAGTGTAGAGATTTAATAAGGATATTATCATAAACCAGTTTCGCATGAAGCTGGTTTGATTTTTTCTCTAGACTTCATTTTCTAAAATAATTTCTATAAGCAATAAGAAAAATTATGCTAAAATAGAAGGAGAACATATTGGGAGGTAATGATGTCTGTTCAGACAGAAAAGAGAACATCAAATACCAAGAAAGAATTTGCGTTTACATCTAGCTCGATTATTCTGCAAGTTTCAAGAGGAATTTTAGTCGGGATTATCGTGGGTGCAATTGTTGGTTCTTTTCGTTTTTTGATTGAAAAGGGATTTCATATCATTCAACATTTCTATCAGCAAGGTCATGATAGTATGATTTGGTTTGCTTTTATTTTGTTATTTTATGCTTGCGTGATTTGGATAAGTGCAAAGTTAACGCTCTCGGAAAAGGATATTAAAGGTTCTGGAATTCCGCAAGTAGAAGCAGAGCTGAAAGGTCTGATGAGCTTATCATGGTGGAGCGTTCTCTGGAAAAAGTATATTCTAGGTGTTTTAGCCATTGCAAGCGGCTTGATGCTAGGACGTGAGGGACCCAGTATTCAACTTGGAGCAATGGGTGGAAAGGGAATTGCCAAACATCTTCATTTAAGCCCTGTGGAAGAGCGTTCTTTGATTGCTAGTGGAGCGGCAGCAGGGCTGGCAGCAGCTTTTAATGCTCCGATTGCGGGTTTACTGTTTGTTATTGAGGAAGTCTATCATCATTTTTCGCGTTTCTTTTGGGTCTCGTCTTTGGCGGCAAGTTTAACGGCGAATTTTGTTTCGCTTATGATTTTTGGAATGACCCCTGTATTAAATATGCCAGATAATATTCCTCTGATGGGGCTAGGGCAATACTGGCTTTATTTGTTGTTAGGAATTTTTCTTGGTTTTTCAGGATTTTTATATGAAAAAGTTGTTCTAGCTATGCCTCGTATTTATGATATGATTGGTGAAATGTTGCATCTTTCTCCGCAATATTATCCTATTATAGCCTTTATTTTCATTTTACCAGTAGGATATTTCCTTCCACAGCTTTTAGGCGGTGGCAATCAACTGGTTCTCTCTTTAACCAGTCAACATTATCTGCTATTAACATTAGTGATGTTTTTTGTTATTCGCTTTATCTGGAGTATGATTAGTTATGGTAGTGGGCTTCCTGGTGGTATTTTTCTCCCCATTTTAGCTCTTGGCTCTCTTTTGGGAGCAATTGTTGGTGTCGTTTGTGTGCGATTAGGCTTTGCAACTCAAGAGCAATTTCCCATTTTTATTATTTTAGGTATGAGTGGCTACTTTGGTGCCATTTCAAAGGCTCCGCTAACTGGCATCATTTTGGTGACTGAGATGGTTGGTGATATACGAAACCTCATGCCTCTTGGTCTAGTGACTTTAGTGGCATACGTTGTAATGGATTTACTGGGTGGAGCACCTGTGTATGAGGCTATGCTAGAGCGATTGCTTCCAGATAGCATGGCAGATGATAGTGAGACAACGCTTATCGAAATTCCTGTTTCTGAGAAAATAGCCGGCAAGCAAGTTCATGAATTGGAATTACCAAAAGATATTCTAATTACCATGCAACGTCACAACGGAAGAAATCAAACAGTGAATGGTAGCACGCGCCTGTATCTAGGAGATATGATTTATGTAGTCTTGAAAAAATCAGATATTGGACGCATTAAAGATTTGCTATTGTAAAAGAGGGAAATCTCTTTTTTAGAACCTAAAAGAACAATCTATAATTTCCGAACGATAAAAAATATTATACGTCATTATATTGTAATTTCTGTACCTTATGTTATAATACTAAAGGAAACGTCAGGAAAAACGTAGCGATGTGAAAGCATAGGTAGGTCATTTTTGCATACAATTTACTATTTAAGGAGAGTGACATGCTGAACGAATTTCCTATTTTTGATTATGAAGACATTCAATTGATTCCTAATAAATGTATCCTCAAAAGTCGGTCAGAAGCTGATACGACAGTTACTTTTGGAAATCACACCTTCAAACTTCCTGTTGTTCCAGCTAATATGCAAACAATTCTGGATGAAGATGTAGCAGAAAAATTGGCGAAAAGTGGCTATTTCTACATCATGCACCGTTTTGACGAATCTGACCGTATTCCTTTCATCAAGCGCATGCATGAGCAAGGACTGATTGCTTCCATTTCGGTTGGTGTGAAAGATTATGAATATAATTTCGTTAGCCAGTTGAAAGAAGATGCACCAGAATATATCACGATTGATATTGCGCATGGACATTCAGATAGTGTGATTGATATGATTCAGCACATCAAAAAAGAACTCCCTGATACTTTCGTGATTGCAGGAAATGTCGGGACACCAGAAGCTGTTCGTGAGCTGGAAAACGCTGGAGCAGATGCAACAAAAGTTGGCATTGGACCAGGAAAAGTTTGTATCACAAAAGTAAAAACTGGCTTTGGTACAGGAGGTTGGCAATTAGCTGCTCTTCGTTGGTGTGCAAAAGCTGCTCGCAAACCGATTATTGCGGACGGTGGCATTCGTACGCACGGCGACATTGCCAAATCCATTCGCTTTGGTGCTACTATGGTGATGATTGGTTCCCTATTTGCAGGTCATATCGAAAGCCCAGGTCAAACGGTCGAAGTAGATGGTGAACAATTTAAAGAGTATTATGGTTCAGCTTCAGAGTACCAAAAGGGTGCTTATAAGAATGTGGAAGGAAAGAAAATTCTTTTACCAGTTAAAGGACATTTAGCTGACACTTTAGTTGAAATGGAGCAGGACTTGCAAAGTGCTATTTCCTATGCCGGCGGAAGAGATTTAGCTGGTCTTAAGCACGTAGATTACGTCATTGTGAAAAATTCCATTTGGAATGGTGACGCTCATTAACAATAAAATAATTACTTATTTATATTACGAATTTGGCGTAATGTTTCTACAAGGCACCTAATGTCTAACAATAAGTAAGTCTTCAACTTTCCTGCTATGTTTTTTAGCAAGGAATTTTGTATTCAGTTGGTTAACCAATTGTTTTAGGCTTGCTTTTGGCAAGTCTTTTGTTTTTTCTAAAAGGAGATTTTATGAAATTATTAGAAGAATGCATCCTAAAAGACGGAAATGTTTTAGGAGAAAATATTTTAAAAGTGGATTCATTTCTGACTCACCAAGTCGATTTCAACTTGATGAAAGAAATTGGTAAAGTGTTTGCAACATATTTTCGCTCGGCTGGTATTACAAAAGTTGTGACAATTGAAGCATCTGGCATCGCACCTGCTATTTATACAGCAGAAGCATTGGGCGTTCAAATGATTTTTGCGAAAAAGTCAAAAAACATCACTATGACGGAAGGTATTTTAACGACCGAGGTCTATTCTTTTACCAAACAAGTGACAAGTACGGTCTCAATTGCAGGGAAATTTTTAAATCATTATGATAAAGTACTTATTGTCGATGATTTTCTAGCAAATGGGCAAGCAGCTAAAGGGCTGGTTAATATCATTGAACAATCAGGTGCCCATGTGGAAGCGATTGGCATTGTGATTGAAAAATCATTCCAAGAAGGAAGAAAGTTACTAGAAGAAGATAAGCGAAAAGTCGTTTCTTTGGCTCGTATTCAAAAATTTGAAAATGGAAAAGTTGTATTTATGGAGGCTGATGCATAATGGAACTGAAAGAAGAAAAACATTCACAGGCGGCTGTCTTAGGTTTGCAGCACTTATTAGCAATGTACTCAGGGTCAATCCTTGTACCCATTATGATTGCTGGTGCGCTAGGTTATTCGAGCCAACAGCTGACCTATCTCATCTCTACAGATATTTTTATGTGTGGTGTGGCAACATTTTTGCAATTGCAACTCAATAAATATTTCGGAATTGGCTTGCCAGTCGTACTTGGCGTTGCTTTTCAATCGGTTGCACCTCTGATTATGATTGGTCAAAAACATGGAAGTGGAGCTATGTTTGGAGCGCTCATCATTTCCGGTATCTACGTTCTTTTGATTGCAGGAATTTTTTCTAAAATTGCTAATTTCTTCCCACCGATTGTGACGGGCTCAGTCATTACAACCATTGGTTTGACACTTATTCCTGTTGCGATTGGCAATATGGGAAATAATAGTGAAAAGCCCACTGCACAAAGTTTGCTGTTAGCTACTGTCACGATTTTGATTATACTGTTAGTAAATATCTTTGCGAAAGGCTTTCTTAAATCCATTTCCATTCTGATTGGCTTAATTATTGGAACGATTATTGCTAGCTTTATGGGCTTAGTAGATTTTGCGCCAGTAACTCAAGCCCCTCTTGTACATGTTCCAACACCGTTTTATTTTGGAATACCTAAGTTTGAACTTTCATCCATCATCATGATGTGTATTATTGCAACAGTTTCTTTGGTAGAATCAACAGGTGTTTATTTTGCACTTTCAGATATTACAAACGAAAAGTTAGACAGCATTCGTCTGCGAAATGGTTATCGTGCAGAAGGACTTGCAGTGCTTCTTGGCGGTATTTTTAACACTTTCCCTTATACAGGATTTTCACAAAATGTTGGTTTAGTCAAACTTTCTGGAATTAAAACACGTCTACCAATCTATTATGCAGCAGGATTCTTAGTCTTGTTAGGATTATTACCAAAATTCGGAGCTTTGGCACAAATTATTCCAAGTCCTGTACTCGGTGGTGCCATGCTTGTCATGTTTGGTTTTGTTTCTGTTCAGGGAATGCAAATGCTAGCACGAGTTGATTTTGAACACAATGAGCACCATTTCTTGATTGCCGCTGTATCTATTTCCGCAGGAGTCGGCCTAAATGGAAGCAATCTTTTTAACAGCCTACCAACTGGCTTGCAAATGTTTTTCTCAAACGGGATTGTTATGGCGAGTGTCATTGCGATTGTATTGAATCTTATTTTAAATCGTGAGAAGAAATAGAGTTTGAAAAGAGGCTGGGAGGATTTCCTCCTAGCTTTTTTGACTATTCTGAGTGCTTATAGTATAGTTAAGAGAGAAGGAATAATTTTAGGAGATTTTATGTACCAAGCTCGCAATTTAAAAGAACGAATGACCCTATTTATCTCGATTTTTTTGCCAATTTTGATTTATCAACTGGCTAATTTTTCGGCCTCTTTTGTGGACACAACCATGACAGGGCAATACCATACTTTGCATTTAGCGGGAGTGTCAATGGCGACTAGCTTATGGAGTCCGTTTTTTACTTTTTTGACTGGTATTGTCTCAGCCTTGGTTCCGATTATTGGACACCATCTGGGACGAAAACAAGAAGAAAAAATCGCTTCTGATTTTTATCAGTTTATTTATTTATCTCTCGTTTTGTCTCTTCTCTTGTTTGGACTCGTTTTTTTAGGTGCACCGCTTGTTTTGTCCAATATTGGCTTAGAACCACTAGTAGCAGAAGTCTCTATACATTATCTCTGGTATTTGGCATTTGGTATTATCCCTTTGCTTTTATTTAGTGTTGTACGCTCTTTATTAGACGCATTAGGATTGACAAGATTATCCATGTACCTTATGTTGCTCTTACTACCATTGAATGCCAGCTTTAATTACATTTTAATTTATGGGGCATTTGGTTTCCCAGAAATGGGCGGAGCAGGAGCGGGGCTGGGGACTTCGTTGGCTTACTGGGTGCTGTTAATCCTTTCGGTAGTAGTTGCCAAAAGACATCCTAGAATTAAAAAATATCAATTATGGAAAATTCGACCTTTGGACAAAGAAGGATTGCAGGAAGGGATTCGTCTCGGTTTTCCTATTGGTGGGACTGTCTTTGCAGAAGTTGTGATATTTTCAGTCGTAGGTTTGCTCATGGCTAAGTTTTCTTCGTTAATCATTGCCAGTCACCAATCGGCTATCAGCTTTTCCAATCTTATGTATGCTTTTCCTATGAGCATTTCTAATGCTATGGCGATTATCGTTTCTTACGAAATTGGCGCAAAGCGCCTAGACTATGTCAGAAAATATTGTGTTTTGGGAAGATTGACTGCACTTGGGTTCGCTGTTTTCACGCTGACATTTTTATATCTTTTCCGTTATCAAGTTGCTTCACTGTATGGAACCAACAAAGAATTTATACGTTTGACGTCTATTTTCTTAACTTACAGTTTATTTTTTCAATTAGCAGATACTTTTGCAGCACCACTTCAAGGGATTTTACGCGGATACAAGGATACAAAAGTTCCATTTTATTTGGGCTTGATTGGCTATTGGGGTGTGTCGTTACCAGTTGGATTACTATTGGATTACATGACAAATTTAGGCCCCTTCGCTTATTGGATTGGTTTAATTTCTAGTCTGGTTGTTAGTGGCATTTTATACCAACTTCGTCTTAATCATATTCAAAAAAAAGAAATTAGCTTAAATGTTGCATCTACATCATTTATCATTCTGAATTAAAAAAGAATCTCAGATTTTTATCCAAGATTCTTTTTTTGTTATTTTGTACGCATTTCACCTTGTGGGAAATAAGTCCCTTCTGGCATGTCGTTGATGATGACATGAACAGCAGATTGTGGCGCGCCAGTATTTTTTACGACAGCGGCAGTAACTTCTTTTGCAAGAGCTTTCTTTTGTTCTAACGTGCGTCCTTCAAATAAATCAATTCTGACAAATGGCATAGTGTTTCTCCTTTTTATCTTTGATATTTTTATTTTATCATAAATTAGGTTTTAAAGCGTGTCAGAATATGGTAAAATAAGAAGTATTAAAAATTGGAGAATTTGGAACGAATTAAAGAAAATGGCTCAGTTGTATTATAAATATGGCACGATGAATTCGGGCAAAACAATCGAAATTTTAAAAGTAGCACACAACTATGAAGAACAGGGCAAAGGTGTTGTTATCATGACGAGCGCACTTGATACACGTGACGGTTTCGGCGTTGTTTCTAGTCGTATTGGCATGAAGCGAAAAGCAGTTGCAATAGCAGAAGATACTGATATTTTCCGCTTTATTCAAGAAATGCCTGAAAAGCCTTATTGCGTATTGATTGATGAAGCGCAGTTTCTATCTCGTCATCATGTCTATGATTTGGCAAGAGTAGTTGATGAATTAAATGTACCAGTTATGGCTTTTGGTTTGAAAAATGATTTTCGCAATGAGTTATTTGAAGGCTCCAAATATCTCCTGCTTCTAGCAGATAAAATTGATGAGATTAAAACGATTTGTCAGTTTTGCTCCAAAAAAGCAACCATGGTATTAAGAACAACGAATGGTAAGCCGGTCTATGAAGGGGAGCAGATTCAAATCGGTGGGAATGAAACATATATTCCTGTCTGTCGGAAGCATTATTTTCAGCCAGAAATTGACGAAATGAAGAGTTAAGGAGAGGTGTAGCAAACGATGAATATTTATGAACAACTACAAGCCGTTGAAGATCGTTACGAAGAGCTGGGGGAACTTCTGAGTGACCCAGATGTTGTTAGTGACACCAAGCGTTTTATGGAATTGTCCAAAGAAGAAGCAAGTACACGCGATACGGTAGCAACTTATCGTGAATATAAAAGGGTGCTCCAAAACATCACAGATGCCGAGGAAATGATCAAAGACGCTTCTGGCGATGCTGATTTGGAAGAAATGGCAAAGCAAGAGCTCAAAGATGCAAAAGCTGAAAAAGAAGAATACGAGGAAAAATTGAAAATTCTTCTCTTACCAAAAGATCCAAATGATGATAAAAACATCATCTTAGAAATCCGTGGTGCAGCAGGAGGTGATGAAGCCTCGCTCTTTGCCGGTGATCTTCTGACAATGTATCAAAAATACGCTGAATCACAAGGTTGGAAATTCGAGGTTATGGAAGCTTCTATGAATGGAGTCGGTGGCTTCAAAGAAGTAGTAGCTATGGTTTCTGGTCAATCCGTGTATTCTAAATTAAAATACGAATCAGGTGCTCATCGCGTACAACGTGTCCCAGTAACAGAAAGTCAAGGACGAGTTCACACTTCGACAGCAACCGTCTTAGTTATGCCTGAAGTTGAAGAAGTGGAATACGATATTGATCCAAAAGATCTTCGGATTGACATTTATCACGCTTCTGGTGCTGGCGGTCAGAATGTCAACAAAGTTGCAACAGCCGTTCGGATTGTTCACTTGCCGACAAATATTAAGGTTGAAATGCAGGAAGAACGAACCCAGCAAAAGAATCGCGACAAAGCTATGAAGATTATCCGTGCGCGTGTAGCGGATTATTTTGCGCAAATTGCGCAAGACGAGCAAGATGCTGAGCGAAAATCAACTATTGGTACTGGAGACCGATCGGAGCGGATTCGTACCTATAATTTTCCACAAAATCGTGTGACAGATCACCGTATTGGTTTAACGCTACAAAAGCTAGATACGATTTTAGCTGGAAAATTAGATGAAATCGTGGACGCCTTGGTATTGTATGACCAAACACAAAAACTAGAAGAATTGAATAAATAATGAAATTAGCTCAAATTCTTGCTGAAATGGAAAAACAGCTTGAAGCAGTTGGCGAAGAAGCTGAAAGCCTCTCCTTTACCTTTCGGTCTTTGAGAAACTTATCTTTTACCCAATTTGTGTTGAAAATGCAGGCAGAAGCAACAGAAGATGATATAGAATTACTGGAAAAGATTCAATCTCAATTATTAGTTCATAGACCTGCCCAATACATTATTGGGAACGCAGCATTTCATGGACATTCGTTCAAAGTAGATGAACGAGTGCTAATCCCCCGACCAGAAACCGAGGAATTGGTCAACCTTATCTTGTCTGAAAATCCTAATACCAATATAAAGGTTTTGGATATCGGCACTGGAAGCGGAGCAATTGCTCTCTCTTTGGCTACCGAGCGTTCGAATTGGCAGGTCACGGCTTCCGACATTTCCCAAGATGCTCTGGATTTGGCGCAAGAAAATGCAGAAGCAATTGATGTAGCGATTGATTTTGTTCAGTCTGATTGTTTTCAGGCAATTACAGGAAAGTATGATATTATTGTATCCAATCCGCCCTATATTTCAGAGACGGACAGAGAAGAAGTAGGACTAAATGTCCTTGCTTCAGAACCTCATCTTGCTCTTTTTGCTGAAGAAGACGGTTATGCTATTTATCGAAAAATTGCTGAGAACGCCCAAAAACATTTGACAGAAAAAGGTAAAATCTATCTCGAAATTGGCTACAAACAAGGGGAACATGTAAAAGAACTATTTCAGTCTGCATTTCCCAAAATGAGAATTCGCGTCTTGCAAGATCAATTCGGAAAAGATAGAATGGTAGTGGTAGATAATGGATAAAATTGAAGAAATGCTGAGCAGCGGAGGAGCAGTCGTGCTGCCAACGGAGACTGTATATGGTTTATTTTGTAAGGCACTGGATGAACAGGCTGTCAGTCATGTCTATGACTTAAAAGGCAGACCTCGCGAAAAGGCTTTGAATTTAAATGTTTCAAGTTTAGAAGAAATTTATCAATTTTCCAAACATCAGCCTCAGTATTTAAAAAAACTTTATCAAGCCTTTCTACCAGGTCCTTTGACCATTATTTTACAAGCTAATGAACAAGTCCCAGTTTGGGTAAATTCAGGTATGAAAACAATTGGTTTTCGTGTCCCTAGTCATCCTAAAACATTGGACTTGATTAGAAAATTTGGACCTCTCATTGGTCCGTCCGCAAATTTATCTGGAAAGAGTAGCGGAGTAAACTTCCAGCAAATTAGGACCGATTTCAATCACGAAGTTCTTGGTATAGAAGATGATGCTTTTCTAACAGGACAGGATTCAACTATTTTGGATTTATCTGGTGAAACAGCATTTATTCTACGTCAAGGTGCTGTCACTTGCGAAGAAATTCTCGCCAAAATTCCAGAAATTCACTTCTAAACCTTGACTAAATAGGTTTTAGACCCGCTTTAAGAGAAGGGAGACTCTTATGATTTTTGACCATAAAGACTATAAAGAATATGACGCTGAGCTTTGGGAAGCCATTGCTGCAGAAGAAAAACGTCAGCAAAACAATATTGAATTGATTGCTTCAGAAAATGTTGTTTCAAAAGCTGTTATGGCAGCACAAGGTTCTATTTTAACCAATAAATATGCCGAAGGTTATCCAGGCCGTCGTTATTATGGTGGTACGGACGTTGTGGATGTGATTGAAACTTTAGCGATTGAACGTGCTAAAGAAATCTTTGGAGCAAAATTTGCTAATGTTCAACCCCACTCAGGCAGTCAGGCGAATTGTGCGGCTTATATGGCCTTAATTGAGCCAGGCGACACAGTAATGGGAATGGATCTTGCAGCAGGCGGACATTTGACACATGGCGCAGCTGTTAGCTTCTCTGGAAAAACCTATAACTTTGTGCCTTATAATGTCGATCCTGAAACGGAACTTTTAGATTTTGATGCTATTTTGGCGCAGGCTAAAGAAGTCAAACCTAAATTGATTGTTGCAGGTGCTTCTGCCTATTCACATATTATTGATTTTGCTAAATTCCGTGAAATTGCAGATATTGTCGGAGCCAAACTCATGGTAGACATGGCTCATATTGCCGGTTTAGTTGCCGCTGGTTTGCATCCAAGTCCAGTACCGTATGCACATATTACGACAACTACTACTCATAAAACCCTTCGAGGACCTCGTGGTGGCTTAATTTTGACCAATGATGAAGAGTTGGCGAAAAAGATCAATTCCGCAATCTTCCCAGGAATTCAAGGAGGACCGCTAGAGCATGTCGTGGCGGCTAAAGCAGCTGCTTTTAAAGAAGTGTTGGATCCAGATTTCAAAGTTTATGCTCAGCAGATTTTGGATAACGCTAAGGCAATGGTTCAAGTATTCCAACAACATGGTAATTTCCGTGTTATTTCAGGTGGTACGGAGAATCATCTTTTCCTTGTGGATGTGACCAAAGTCGTTGAAAATGGGAAAGTCGCTCAAAACCTTTTGGATGATGTTCATATCACTCTTAATAAAAACTCTATCCCTTATGAAACCTTATCTCCATTTAAAACAAGTGGCATTCGTATTGGAACTGCAGCTATTGCAGCTCGTGGTTTTGGGGTAGCTGAAAGTACTAAAGTAGCAGAATTGATCATCAAGACTTTAGAGAATGCAAACAACGAAGCTGTTTTAGAGCAGGTCCGTGCAGAAGTTAAAGAATTGACCGATGCCTTTCCGCTATATGAGGACTAAAATGGACATTTACGTAAAAAAAGCTATTATTCATCAATTTAGTCCGTCAGACACCGACCTTCTTTTAGCAGATAAATATCTCAATATTACTCCTAAGATCGAAGAATATCTTCGCAAGAAGATTGAACGTGTCTATTCAGATGAGGCCAAAACAGGTATTTTTACCGAAGATAGTGTCTTTTTATCACATATGACAAAAGACCTTTTAGAAACCTCTGTCAGTATTGCCAATCTCTGGAAAGAGGAGTTTTCGGTGAGCGAAAATCAGAAAACCAATGATTTGATTTTTGTTCAATTTGATAAGGAAGGCGTGGAGCATTTTGCTTTTTTGCGGATTGCTCTGCGAGAAACACTCACTCACTTGGGTGGAGAAGTAGACAATCCTATCAAGATTACCCAGAACAATTTGCCGGGATTTGGTACAGGTGCCGATGAAGCCTTGGTTATCAATCTTCAATCACGTAAATACCATTTGATTGAAAAACGAATTAAATACAATGGTGCTTTTCTCAATTATTTTTCTGATAATCTGTTACAAGTCGATCCTAAAATTTCTCCTAAAAAATCTATCAAAGCCTTGGAAAAAACAGCTCAAAAAGTTGCAGAGAGCTTTCATCAGGATGATTTTCAATTTCAATCCAAGGTTAAATCGTCTATTTTCAAAAATTTAGAAGAAAATGATGAATTATCACCAGAAAAATTAGCAGATGACTTGTTCGATAACAATCTGACAGCTCGTTTGACTTTTATTGATCAGGTTAAGGAAACAATTTCGGAAACAGTTAAATTTGATGAAATTGATAGTAGTCGTCAGAAGAAAAAATTTGAAAACCAAAAGCTCTCTCTTTCAAATGGAATTGAGCTTATTGTCCCCAATAACATCTATCAAGATGCGGAATCCGTAGAATTCATACAAAATGAGAATGGAACCTATTCCATTCTTATCAAAAACATAGAAGATATCCAAAGTAAATAATGTTTAAAATTCTTAGAAAATTGATCCTTCTCATTCTTTTAATTCTTGTTGCTTACAAGTTGGTTCAAGTTCATCATGATGTCAAACAGGTGATGACCTACCGTAGCTTAGTGAGAGAAGTGCTAGACGAGCGAGATACTGCAGCCAATGAGGAACTAGTCCTTGCTATGATTTATACTGAAACAAAGGGAAAAGTTTCTGATGTCATGCAATCTAGTGAAAGTGCGACGGGTCAGAAAAACTCTATTTTAGATAATAAAGAAAGTATTCGACAAGGAGTTCAGACTTTATCCACCAATTTAAATCTAGCGCAAAAAAAGAAAGTAGATGTTTGGACCGCTGTACAAGCCTATAACTTTGGTCGAGCTTACATTGATTATATTGCAAAACACGGTGGCGAAAATACCCTTGATTTGGCAAAAAAATACTCCAAAAATGTTGTCGCACCAAGTTTAGGAAATGTGACCGGCAAAACCTATTCTTATTACCACCCCATCGCCCTCCTACATGGCTCTAAACTCTATATCAATGGTGGAAATTATTATTACTCCCGACAAGTCCAGATGAATATGCACATCATGAAAGTGATGAATTGGTTTTAATAACATCCCCCCTAGTAGCTTATTTCTACTAGGGGTTTTCAAACAAATCAATTGTCATTTAGATTGTTGCATGTTATACTTAAAAATATATCTCGTAGAAAGAAATGCTAAACATGATGAAGAAAATAGCCCTAATTATAGGAATTTTAACAATTTTGATTGCTATTTCTACTTTTTTATTTTACCGTGTCAATGCTGAAGGGAAATTAGACAGACAGAAGTATGTGCAATCAACTACTCCAACCCTATTCTTTCATGGTTACGGAAGTAGTGCCAATGCGGAGCGGCACATGACGAATGCAGCAAAAAAAGCAGGAGTAACGAAAACAGTTATTCGAGCAAATGTTGATAGAAATGGTGCAGTTACGTTGGGGGGAGACATTCCCAAAGGCGCTATCAATCCAATCGTAGAAGTGAATTACGAAGACAATCGCAATCCTATTGATGTTGGACGATATGCAAAAGCTGTCGTCAGCAAGCTACAGGAAAAGTATGGCTTTACAAAAATGAATATGGTAGGTCATTCTTTAGGGAATATGTCGATTTTGTATTATCTTTTAGAACATGCTCAAGATGAGAAATTACCACAATTACAAAAGCAAGTCAATATTGCTAATTTTGCTGCCGGTTTAGAAGCTATGGGCTTACCAGCTGATGTAAAAGTAGATAAAACGACAGGGAAACCAAATCAAGTCACACAAACTTTCCAAAGATTATTGCCATTACGTGAAGTTTTTCCACAAAATCAAATTGACGTTTTGAATATCTACGGTGATTACAAAAATGGCTCAGATGGTTCCGTTTTAAATGCTTCATCTCGCAGCTTGAAATACTTGGTTGCCGATAATGCAAAATCTTATCAAGAAAAGAAAATCATAGGTAAATTAGCACAACATAGCCAATTACATGAAAATCCGGAAGTAGATAAAATACTAATTCAATTTTTGTGGGGAAAATAAGCTGATAAATTTAAAAGCCAAACTTCTTATTTCTTGAGGTTTGACTTTTTTGTTTTTACTCCCACTCGACCGTTGCTGGTGGTTTGCTGGTGATATCGTAGACAATGCGGTTGACATGGTCTACTTCATTGACGATACGAACAGAGATTTTTTGTAGTACTTCCCAAGGGACTTTAGCAAAATCTGCTGTCATTCCATCAATAGAAGTAATAGCACGAATAGCAATGGTATAATCATAAGTTCGACCATCACCCATAACACCTACTGAACGAACACCAGTATTTACAGTGAAGTATTGCCAGATATCACGATCGAGTCCAGCTTTCACGATTTCTTCACGGAGAATGACGTCGGATTCACGTACAGTTGTGAGTTTTTCTTCTGTAATTTCACCCATAATGCGAATAGCAAGCCCTGGACCTGGGAATGGCTGACGCCAAACGATTTCATCCGGCATACCAAGTTCTGTACCAAGTGCACGAACTTCGTCTTTATAAAGTGTATTGAGTGGTTCAATCAGTTTGAACTGCATGTCTTCGGGAAGTCCACCGACGTTATGGTGCGATTTGATTGTTTGGGCAGTATCAGTACCAGACTCAATCACATCAGTATAAAGTGTTCCTTGTGCGAGGAATTTTACATCTTTCAGTTTGCTGGCTTCATCATCAAAGACATAGACAAATTCATTGCCGATGATTTTACGCTTTTGCTCTGGATCAGAAACACCAGCTAATTTATCAAGGAAACGTTTAGCAGCGTCTGCTTTGATGATATTAAGACCGAATTTCCCGCCAAGAGAATCCATGACTTGATCTGCTTCGCCCTTACGGAGCAATCCATGATCTACAAAGATACAGATAAGCTGGTCTCCGATAGCTTTTTGAAGGAGAACGCCAACAACTGATGAATCAACGCCGCCTGAGAGCCCAAGAAGAACACGTTTATCGCCAACCGTTTCTCGAATTCGCTTGATTTGCATTTCAATAAAGTTATCCATTGACCAGTCGCCTTTGGCGCCACAAATATTCAAAGCAAAATTGCGTAGAATGTCATACCCATAAACAGAATGACGTACTTCAGGGTGGAATTGGATACCATAGATTTTCTTAGCTAGATTTTCAATAGCTGCAAATGGACAGTCAGCAGAAGTTCCAGTTCGTACGAATCCTTGAGGAATTTCGGTAACAGCATCTCCGTGACTCATAAGAACGATTTGTTTTTCAGGAGTGCTTGCAAAAAGATGTGAATCAGTATGAATAAGCTCTGATTGCCCATACTCACGGTTTCCGGCATTTCCAGCAGGTACAACTTTCCCACCTAATTTGTGAGTCAAAAGCTGCATTCCATAACAAATTCCTAGAATTGGAATACCCAATTCTAAAATTTCAGGGTCAAGATCAAATGAGCCTTCTTCATAGACAGAATTTGGTCCACCAGACAGGATAATTCCGATCGGATTTATCTCGCGAACTTCAGCGGCTGTGATTTTATTGCTTTTTAGCTCAGAAAAAACACCAATCTCCCGAATACGGCGTGAGATGAGCTGATTATATTGGCTGCCATAATCCAATACAATGATTCTTTCAATATCTTGCAATTCAGTTGTAGTTGCCATTTCTTTCCTTTCTCAAATGAAACTTCTTTGTTTATTCTAACACAAAATAGAGACTTTTTCCAATAACATTAAGTAGCGATTGACTTTTATTTCAATTGATAATACAATGAAGAGAGGAAACCATTCTTGAAAGGGGTTACTATGCTTCCAGCCTATATTAAAATTCACGATCAAATAAAAAAAGAAATTGACGAGGAAATTTGGAAAATCGGGCAACGTCTGCCAAGCGAGCGCGATTTAGCTGAACAATTTGAAGTTAGTCGCATGACACTTCGTCAGGCAATCACTCTTTTAGTAGAAGAAGGAGTGCTGGAACGTCGTATGGGAAGTGGTACATTTGTAGCCAGTACGCGAGTTCAAGAAAAGATGCGTGGCACAACCAGCTTTACAGAAATCATCAAATCCCAAGGCAAGACACCTTCAAGCCAACTGATTTCTTACCGTCGAACACTGCCAAATAAAGAAGAGGTCGAAAAATTAGGAATTGAAAAGACGGAAAATGTTGTCCGAATGGAGCGGGTACGGTATGCAGATAATATTCCCGTAGTTTATGAAGTCGCTTCCATTCCAGAGAAATTCATCAAAAACTTTAATAAAGAAGAAATTACGAAGCATTTTTTCCAAACCTTGCAAGAGCACGGCTATAAAATCGGAAAATCTCAACAGACCATTTATGCTCGTCTTGCAAAAGAAAAGATTGCACATTATCTAGAAATCCCTAGAGGACATGCCATTCTTGGTTTGACACAGATTTCTTATTTTGATAACGGTACCGCTTTTGAATATGTTAAAAGTCAATATGTGGGAGAACGGTTTGAATTTTATTTGGAAAATAATTGATTTGTTTTACATAATTTTATATACGTAAACACCCTTGCTAATTTAAGAGTGTTTTTTAGTGAGTAAAACTCTTCGCTAGTAGAGTTTATCTGTATTTTTTGATATAATATTTCTTATGGAAATTGAAAAAACCAATCGAATGAATGCTCTTTTTGAGTTTTATGCAGCGCTTTTAACAGATAAACAAATGAATTATATCGAGCTTTACTATGCGGATGATTATAGTCTAGCTGAGATTGCTGAAGAATTTCAAGTTAGTCGTCAGGCTGTTTATGACAATATCAAACGAACAGAAAAGATTCTCGAAGACTACGAAATGAAACTGCACATGTATTCAGATTATATCGTCAGAAGTCAGATTTTTGATCAAATAATGGAAAAGTATGCAGATGACACCTATTTACAAGAGCAAATTTCGATTTTATCCAGTATTGACAATCGAGAATAGTGAATTGTCGACTCAAAAATACCAAAAATCAATAACCAATACATAGAAATTAACTAGGAGAAATAAAATTTATGGCATTTGAAAGTTTAACTGAACGTTTACAGAACGTTTTTAAAAATCTGCGTCGCAAGGGCAAAATTTCAGAGAGTGATGTTCAAGAAGCGACCAAAGAGATTCGTTTGGCACTCTTGGAAGCCGATGTAGCTTTGCCAGTTGTTAAAGACTTTATCAAGAAAGTTCGTGAGCGCGCTGTCGGACACGAAGTCATTGATACACTAAATCCTGCTCAACAAATCATCAAGATTGTTGATGAAGAATTGACCGCTGTATTAGGCTCTGATACGGCAGAAATTATCAAATCTCCAAAAATCCCGACTATTATCATGATGGTCGGTCTTCAAGGTGCTGGTAAGACTACGTTTGCCGGAAAGTTGGCTAATAAACTCAAGAAGGAAGAAGGCGCTCGTCCTTTGATGATAGCTGCTGATATTTATCGTCCGGCGGCCATTGACCAGCTTACAACTCTCGGTCAGCAAATCGATGTACCAGTCTTTTCACTGGGCACAGAAGTACCAGCAGTAGAGATTGTTCGTCAAGGTCTGGAGCAAGCCAAAGCTAATCACAACGACTATGTCTTGATTGATACGGCAGGTCGTTTACAAATTGACGAAAAACTCATGAATGAGCTGCGCGATATCAAAGCGCTGGCTCAACCAAATGAAATCCTCTTGGTCGTAGATGCTATGATTGGTCAAGAAGCCGCCAATGTAGCTCGCGAATTCAACGCTCAGTTGGAAGTGACTGGGGTTATTCTGACTAAGATTGATGGCGATACACGTGGCGGTGCAGCTTTATCTGTCCGTCAAATTACTGGTAAACCAATCAAGTTCACTGGTACTGGTGAAAAGATTACCGATATTGAAACTTTCCACCCAGATCGGATGTCTAGCCGTATTTTGGGCATGGGAGATATGTTGACCTTGATTGAAAAAGCTTCTCAGGAGTATGATGAGCAAAAATCGCTTGAGATGGCTGAAAAAATGCGAGAAAACACCTTTGATTTCAACGATTTCATTGACCAGCTGGATCAAGTACAAAATATGGGACCAATGGAAGATTTGTTAAAGATGATTCCTGGCATGGCTAACAATCCTGCTATGAAGAATTTTAAGGTAGATGAAAACGAAATCGCCCGCAAACGTGCCATTGTTTCATCTATGACACCTACCGAACGGGAAAATCCCGACCTCCTTAATCCAAGTCGTCGCCGTCGGATTGCTGCAGGTTCTGGTAATAGCTTTGTCGAAGTCAACAAATTTATCAAAGACTTTAACCAAGCGAAACAAGTCATGCAAGGTGTCATGTCTGGTGATATGAATAAAATGATGAAGCAAATGGGCCTCAATCCTAACAATTTACCGAAAAATATGCCAAATATGAACGGTATGGATATGTCAGCCCTTCAAAATATGGACATGTCCGCTTTAGGAGGAGCTGGGAATCCTGATATGAGCCAGATGTTTGGTGGCGGACTTAAAGGAAAAATTGGTGAATTTGCAACCAAACAAGCCATGAAACGCATGGCAAATAAAATGAAAAAGGCTAAGAAAAAACGGAAATAAACAAACGCAAAAAAACAAGTCGCTTAATTTAAAGGAACGGCTTGTTTTTTTGTATAATTGCAATCATTGAATAGGAGATATTGTATAAAACTTTCTCTAACATCTTTCCGAAAAACTGTAATTTTCTTGAAAAAAATATAGGAGTGTGCTATACTTCTATTATAGAAAATAATGGAGAATATCTTAGTGAAACGCGAAATACTATTAGAAAGAATTGAAAAACTAAAGGCCATCATGCCTTGGTACGTTTTGGAATACTATCAATCTAAATTGACTGTTCCATACAGTTTTACAACCTTATATGAATACCTCAAAGAATATGATCGTTTTTTTCATTGGATTTTAGACTCTGGAATGGCTGATGTGTCACAGATTGCAGAAATTCCTCTGTCAGTATTGGAAAATATGGCTAAAAAAGATATGGAAGCGTTTATTCTTTACTTACGGGAGCGTCCATTGCTTAATGCTAATACTACGCAAAACGGAGTATCGCAAACCACCATTAATCGCACCCTTTCTGCTCTCTCTAGCCTTTATAAATATTTGACTGAAGAGGTGGAAAACGAGAATGGGGAACCTTATTTCTATCGTAATGTCATGAAAAAAGTGTCTACTAAGAAAAAGAGAGAGACTTTAGCTGCGCGCGCTGAAAACATCAAACAAAAACTATTTTTAGGTGAAGAAACTGAGCAATTTTTGAATTATATAGATGAAGAATATCCTAAAAAGTTATCAAATCGTGCTCTCTCCTCTTTTGACAAAAATAAAGAGAGAGATTTAGCCATCATAGCACTGCTTCTTGCGTCTGGTGTTCGTCTATCCGAGGCAGTAAATCTTGATTTGAAAGATCTGAACCTCAAAATGATGGTCATCGAAGTTACTCGTAAGGGCGGAAAAAGAGATTCTGTCAATGTTGCAGCCTTTGCCAAAGCTTATTTAGAAAGGTATCTGGAGGTTCGCTCCAAACGCTATAAAGCTGAAAATTCAGACACTGCCCTCTTTTTGACAGAATATAGAGGTGTTCCAAATCGGATCGATGCTTCTAGCGTAGAAAAGATGGTTGCTAAGTATTCTGAAGATTTCAAAGTTCGAGTGACACCTCACAAACTCCGCCATACACTGGCTACTCGACTTTATGATGCTACTAAATCTCAAGTTTTGGTCAGTCATCAGCTAGGACATGCCAGTACTCAAGTTACAGACCTCTACACCCATATTGTTAATGACGAACAAAAAAATGCATTGGATAACTTATGATTTTTACATATTTAAACTTATGTAAAATATTCTCCTTGAAAATAAACCAAAAACAACTGACTCTAATTAATAATGTAAGAGAGTCAGTTGTTTTTTTATCCCACAATCGCTTCTGCAATTTCTTCTTGGCTAATTCCAGCGAAATAGCGAGCAATATCCAGGTTTTCAAGAGCTTTTAAAACGTCCTCGCGCTCATACTTGACGCCTTTCAAAGCTTTTTCTACTGCTACTACGTCCTCGATACCAAAGAAGTCGCCGTAAATTTTAATATTTTCAATCTTCGACTCAACAACATTGGCAAAGATTTCGACCTTACCACTAGTAAACTTGGTACCACGATGAACATTGTACTCTGGCGATTTGCCATAATTCCAATCCCAAGTAGCAAATTTAGTTTCCTTGATATGGTTGATTTCATCTAGTTCATCATCGGAGAAGACATATTCTGTCATTTCTGGATATTCTTTCTTCATATAGTCTAGCAGGAGATCACGAAATTGCTCGACGGTAATCTTTTCAGGCAATTCATCAACGATATTGGTTACACGAGCTCGAACAGATTTGACTCCTTTGGACTCAAACTTATCTTTGGAAACTTTTAAGGCATTCGCTAAGACGGATAATTCTACGTCAAAAAGCAGGCAGCCATGGTGCATGATTCGACCATTGATGTAGGCTTGTGCATTCCCACAGAACTTTTTACTGTCAATTTCCAAATCGTTGCGCCCTGTAAATTCGGCTTTTACACCTAATGCTTCCAAGGTCTTGATGACCGGAATAGAGAAGCTCTTAAAATCAAAGGCTTTGTTCTCAGATTCTTTGGAAATGATGGTGTAGTTGAGATTGTTATAGTCGTGATAGACGGCTCCACCTCCACTGATACGACGAACAACCTCAATGCCATGCTCTCGGACATAGTCACGATTGATTTCTTCAATAGTATTCTGATGACGTCCAACAATGATAGAGGGTTTATTGATCCAAAGCAAGAAAATCATATCTTCGTCAAGAAGATGCTTGAAGGCATACTCCTCAAGAGCGATATTAAAAGCTGTATCATTACTGTTGTTAATAATGTATTTCATCTCAATAGTGCCTCTTATCTTTTCTTTGGAGCATGAATAGCCATGCCGAGTACGTCTGCAAATGCTTCATACATAACTTCAGAGAATGTCGGGTGACCGTGAATGGTTTTGAGCATTTCTTCCACCGTGATTTCCATTTCCATAATGGTAGAAGCTTCGTTGATTAACTCAGCTGCTGCAGGACCAATAATGTGAACACCTAATACTTCTCCGTACTTCTGATCTGCAATGACCTTGACAAAGCCTTGAGCAGCATCCGATGCAATAGCTCGTCCGTTTGCTGCGAAGTTGAATTTGCCGATAGCTACATCGTATTTTTCGCGAGCTTGTTCTTCTGTCAGACCGACTGCCGCAACTTCTGGTAAAGTGTAGATGGCTGCTGGAGTTAGATTTAATTTAGCAACTACATGATTGCCTTTGAGAGCATTCTCTGCAGCTACTTCTCCCATACGAAAAGCTGCATGCGCCAACATCTTGGTACCGTTAATGTCTCCGGGCGCGTAAATTCCTGAAACAGAAGTTTCCATATATTCATTGACCTTGATACGACCGCAGTCTAGTTCAAAGTCAACCTCGCCAATGCCTTCCAAATCAGGCACGCGTCCGATAGAAAGCAAAGCTTTATCAGCTATGATATCTTCCTTTCCTGCAACTTTGATGCAGAGTTTGCCATTTTTTTCGACAATTTCTTCCAGCTTGGTCTCTGTCAAAATGGTCATGCCCTTGCGCTCAAGAATGAGCCGAAGGTTTTTAGAGACTTCTGCATCCATAGCTGGAACAATCCGATTCATCATCTCAATGACCGTTACTTTGGAGCCAAAGGTCATGAAAGCCTGTCCTAGCTCAATACCAACAACGCCACCACCAATGATTACTAAACTTTCTGGAACTTCCTTCATATCCAGGATATCATCGCTAGTCATAACAAGTGGTGATTCCATACCTGGAACGTTAATCTTGCTGACTTTGGATCCACCAGCTAAGATAATCTTCTTGGTCTCAAGAAGTTCAGCACCATTCACCAAGATATTCTTATCTTTGGTAATGATACCAATTCCTTTGTGAACATCAACACCGTAGCTGCGAAGCAGACCTGCAACGCCTCCGACAAGTGTATTGACAACCTTGTTTTTGGTTTCCAGAACTTTATCCATATTGACGGTAAAGTTTGGATTTTCAATGATAATACCGCGGTTTGCTGCATGGTCCAGGCTTTCAATAATTTCTGCATTGTGAAGATAGGTCTTGGTTGGAATACAGCCACGATTGAGGCAAGTTCCACCTAGTTCAGATTTTTCAACAAGAGCAATCTTGCCTCCTAATTGAGCTGCTTTAATCGCTGCTACATAGCCAGCTGGTCCGCCACCAATAACCACAATATCATAAGCGTCATCACTCTTATTATCGTCGTTAGAAGCTGGGGCTGCAGTTGGTGTTGAACTAGCATCTGAAGCAGCCACAGCAGTCGGAATATTTTCTCCTTCTTCGCCCAGATAACCGATAACTTCCGTTACAGGAACAGTCTCACCGTCCCCTTTTAAGATAGCAATCAGATAGCCGTCTTCTTCTGCTTCTAATTCCATACTGACTTTATCTGTCATGATTTCCAGAAGGATTTCTCCTTCTTTTACAAATTCGCCAACTTTTTTATTCCATTGAACAATCTGTCCTTCTGTCATATCGACGCCGGCTTTTGGCATAATTACTTCTAAGGCCATATTTTTATTTTCCTCTCATTTAAACTTTCTCTTATACCAACATTGAAATCGGGTCTTCAATCAGTGCTTTCAGGTCTTTCATGAATTTAGCACCTGCCATACCGTCCACGACTCGGTGGTCAATAGTTAATCCAAGACTCATGATTGGTCGAATAACAATCTCTCCGTTCACTACGACTGGTTTTTCAACGGTTGAACTAACACCCAAAATCGCTGAATTGGGTTGATTGATAATTGGGCCAAACGATTGAACACCAAACATTCCTAGATTACTAATCGTAAAAGTTGAGTTTTGCAATTCGCTTGGTGCTAATTTTCCATTTAAAGTCCGTTCAATCACATCCTTAAAGGCAACGACTAACTCAGACAGACTCATTTTTTCAGCATTGTAAACCACTGGTGTCATAAGCCCATTGTCCATCCCAACAGCCATAGCCAGATTGACATAATTGTGCATAATAACAGTCTGCCCGTCTTCTGTCAGAGACGAATTGAGATAAGGGTGCTTCATTAAGATTTTAACAACTGCCATAGAAAGTAAATCCGTAACCGTCATTTTCTTTCCTGTCGCTTCCATAATTGTCTCTAAAACCCTCTTGCGCAGCGCCAGCAACTCTGTCATATCTACATCATAATTGAGAGTGAAAGTTGGTGCTGTCAGATAAGAATCCACCATTCGTTTAGCAATGACCTTCCGCATTGGCGTCATTGGAAGGCGCTTAATTTCTCCATAAGGAGTGGTGTTGTCAGGTATTTCTTCCGCTTTCTCAATTTGAGCCGGAGACTTGATACTGTCTGAGTCAACATTTTCAGGCAGCAAAGCCAGAATATCCTTTTTCATAATCTTGCCGTGCACGCCTGTCCCTTGGATTTCCTGCCAAGCGATGTTATTTTCTTCTGCAATACGTTTTGCAAGGGGCGTAATTTTCACAATATTGAATTCTCGATAACTTTCAATATCTTCTTTGTGAATGCGTCCCTTTGCGCCAGTACCAGATACGTCATAGAGATTGATACCCAAATCATCTGCTAATTTTCTAGCAGCAGGGGTCGCTCTTAACTTATCATCAGTCATAGCTTCTCCTATTTCTTTTTTTATTGATTGTTCTTTAATCTTGGACTGTTTTTGTTTTTACATAATTTTAGTTATGTAAAAACGTTGTAGCCAATATCAATTTCAGTTTTATTCTTTATTGTAAGTCTTACGGATAACCTCTTTGATACTTTCAACTGTCGGAATCATAGCATTTTCAAGATTCTGAGCATAGGGCATAGGAACATCTTCGCCAGCACAACGGCGAATTGGTGCATCCAAATAGTCAAATGCTTCTGATTCAGAAATAATAGCGGAAATTTCACCGATATAACCACTAGTTTTATGGGCATCATTGACTAGAACGACTTTTCCTGTTTTTTTGACTGAGTTGATAATGATATCCTTGTCCAGAGGCACCAAAGTACGTGGATCCACCACTTCTACCGAAATGCCTTCTTCTGTCAATTCTTCAGCTGCTTGCATAACCCTGCGGAGCATTTTTCCATAGGTCACAACTGTCACATCCGTCCCCTCTTTTTTGATGTCACCAACACCGAGAGGGATTGTATAATCAGGATCAAGCGGAACTTCGCCTTTTTGGTTGAATTCTGACTTGTACTCAAGAATAATAACAGGATTGTTGTCGCGGATTGAGGATTTCAACAAGCCTTTCATATCTGCAGGAGTTCCAGGTGCAACAACCTTTAAACCCGGAATGTGTGTGAACCAAGATTCCAAAGATTGTGAGTGTTGAGCAGCTGATCCGACACCATTTCCAGCTGCGCAGCGAATTGTCATCGGAACTTGACCTTTGCCACCAAACATATAACGAGTCTTAGCGGCTTGGTTGACAATTGCATCCATGGCAATGACAGAAAAATCCATAAAAGTCATATCTACAATTGGGCGTAGCCCAGTCATGGCCGCTCCTGCTGCAGCTCCTGAAATAGCTGCTTCAGAAATTGGACAATCACGTACTCGTTCTGGACCGAATTCTTCTAACATTCCGACGGATGTTCCGAAATCTCCTCCGAAAATACCGACATCTTCTCCCATTAACAACACATTTTCATCAAGACGCATTTCCTCAGACATGGCAAGGATAATGGTGTCACGGAAGGACATTGTTTTTGTTTCCATTATTGTTCAATCTCCTCTCTTAGTCCGCGTAAATATCTTCAAAAGCTGATTCAAGCGGTGGAAATGGACTTTCCTCTGCAAATTTTACAGATGCTTCCACTGCTTCTTTAACCTCTGCTTGGATAGCTTCTAACTCTTCATTGCTTGCAATCTGATTTGCGAGTAAATATTTACGAAGATTTTCAATTGGGTCTTTTTTCTTCCACTCCTCAACTTCTTCACGTGTTCGATATTTACCAGGGTCAGATGAAGAATGCCCCAACCAGCGATAAGTAACACTTTCAATCAAAACAGGTCCTTTACCACTTCGAACATATTTAATAGCTTTTTGAAAGCCCTCATAGACCTCAATGACGTTATTCCCGTCTGGGATAAACATGCCAGGAATACCATAAGCGGCACTCCGCTCGTGAATGTGCTCTATATTGGTCATTTTCTTAATATCCGCAGAAATACCATAGCCATTATTGATACAATAAAAAATCACTGGTAACTTCCAAATAGAAGCCATATTAACCGCTTCATGAAAAACACCTTCGTTCGTTGCTCCGTCACCAAAGAAACAGACAACAATCTTTCCTGTATGATGCATTTGCTGAGTAAGGGCAGCACCTACCGCAATCCCCATGCCTCCGCCAACGATACCATTTGCTCCTAAGTTTCCAGCATCCAAATCAGCAATGTGCATGGAGCCACCTTTTCCTTTGCAGGTGCCGTTGTATTTGCCCATGATTTCTGCCATCATGCCGTTCAGGTCAATTCCTTTGGCAATCGCCTGACCATGACCACGGTGATTAGAAGTAATCAAATCATCAGGATTGAGGGCCAGCATAGCTCCAACGCTAGCTGCTTCTTCTCCGACAGAAAAGTGAGTCATGCCTGGCACTTTCCCCTTTTTTACGAGTTGAGCAATTTTTAAGTCCATCCGACGGATCTCTTCCATCTTACGAAGCATCTCTAGTAAAAGATTTTTATCTAAAGTTGACATAGTCAAGCCTTTCTATGAGTGTAATTCTATAATTTCATTCTATCCAAACTAAAAAATACTGTCAAAATTTATGCTTGAACAATTTCACAAAGAAAAATCAGCTAACCTTGCTGGCAAGCTGATTTGAATTGACTAAATAAAAATTTCACAAATGGGTATTTCTACTTTTTCCCAAAATCCTCTATCATTTGATCGATTTCCGAACGACTTGATGTTGTCAAAATATAATGAACATCTCCTTGTAAGTCTGCAAATGCCTTTGGCATGATTTTGACTGCTTTTAATTTATCGCCGTACTTTGCACGCAATTCTTCTTCTGAATACACATAATTTGATGTTGAACGGCGTGAAGTAACCAAGCCATATTGTGCTTCGACTTGAGGTTGTGGGAAGAGGTCCCCATTCACAATATCTGCATATCCACGATAAAGGTCAATGGAGTGAGCAAAGTTATACAAATCAATCGTAAAAGCACCTGCTGGACGATTATTGTATTCTATGGCAATATAATCATCTCCGTCACGGAATAATTCAATATGGAAGAAACGTTCTTTCATGCCAAACGCTTTAATAATAGCTTCCCCATATTGACGTAACTTGGGATCCATGTCTTTTATAATATAATATGAGTTTTCATAATGATTCAGAACTAAGTCTAAAGGAGTATAAGCATAGTCGAAAGTTGTTGAAAACACAATATTTCCCTTTGAATCCAGTAATCCGTCAAACGTACAAATTTGTCCAGAGTCAACGAATTTTTCAAAGAAATAAACGGTTTGCTTATCCCACTCTTGTTTAAATTGTTCAACATCTTCAGTAGTTTCAAGTTTATAAGTTCCTGCTGCGCCAACTCCATTGTCTGGCTTCGCAATCATCGGAAGTCCAATTTTACTGACAGCCATGTCAACTGCCTGCAAGGTTTTTACAATTTGACCAGGAACGACAGGAACTCCAGCCTTTTTAAAGAGTTTCTTCATTTCAGACTTAAATTTTGTCTTTTTCAAGTCTTTTGGCTTTGGTCCTACAACATTAAATTGTTCACGCAATTTTGCGTCTTGGTCCAACCAATATTCATTGTGTGACTCAATGCGGTCAATTGGTCCGTGCTTGTAAAAAAGGAAGGCTACAGCACGTTTCACTTCATCAAGATTTTCTAAATTTTCCACACGAAAATATTCTGTTAAAGCATTTTTCAACGGTTGATCTAGTTGATCATAAGGTTCTTGCCCGATGCCCAAAACAGTAATTCCTTTATTTGCAAGTTCAACAGTAAATTGTTGAAAATTTTGCGGATAATAAGGTGAAATAACGATATAGTTCATAATAGTGTTTCCTTTCTAATCATAGGTTTAATTGATTGAGAAAATAAGGCATTTGCTTGCGCCACCAAATCCAGTCATGCGAAACATCATATCCCCATTCAGCAAACCATGCTGGAATGTTCTTATGTTCAAAGGCTTCTTTTAAGGTGTAGAAAGAAGGTAGTCCGTCCTGTTCCCATGCACCAAGTCCTGTACAGACAATGATATCAGCATTGCGATAGCGGTCAATAAACCAACCATCGTTTTGATTCCAAATGTAATCTGCTGGTGAATTTTGATAAATTGCTTCATCATCTAAACAATCACCGACAAAGAAGCGGGCATCGTAAACTCCGCTGAGGGCGATGACCTTGTTAAAGACATCGGGGTGCTGGAGAAAGAAATTAACAGCGTGATAGGCTCCCATAGAACAACCTGTCGTCATCATTGGATCAAACCAACCTGTTTTATGCTTGATAAAAGGAATGGCTTCCTCAATGACATAGCGCTCATAAGCTCGGTGCATTTCCGCGCGGTCGTGAGGAGCTTTCCAATCAGCCAGCCAGCTTTCACTATCTACACTACTCAAAGTGAAGAATTGAATTTTTCCTGTTTCGATAAACCATGAACAAGCCTCAATCATACCAAAATCTGCATATTCATTGTGACTGCCACCAGACGAAGCAAAAACGACTACAGGTATTCCAGCGTGCCCATAACGATTCACATACATTTCACGGTTTAAATGACCGCTCCAATGACTTAAAAACTCAACATGCATATAAATTCTCTCCTCATATTCTTAATTAATTTATTTACCATTTTTCGCTAAAGAAGCGAAGGCAATCAGGTAAATGCTCAGCCCAAGCCATTTCATTGTGTTCTGCCCCAGCTTGGATATGAAACAACAGATTTTCCAAATCCAAACCGCCCGCTATTAACTGACGGAAGTAGGTTACTGACGAATCAATATAAGCTTGCTTGATATTACCAGCCATCAAGGTTTTATCCGTATCATCGGCTTCTTCCGTTCCGACATAAATATAAATCCGCTGATCTGCTAATAAGTTATGGCGTTCTATATAACGATTGAACGCTTCCTGATGCAGCCAGTTTGCAGATGAGAAAACACCCAAGCAGCCAATTTGCTCTTGGTATTCAATTCCCATAAACTGCGTAATGTTTCCGCCTAAAGAAGAACCAACCATAGCCGTGTGCGCTCGGTCTGATTTGGTACGATAATGCTCGTCAACAAAGGGTTTAACAACTTCCATGACAAACTCCGCATACTCTGTCCCCTTGCCGCCAAATTGCATACCTGGAATAGTTGATTCTTGATATTTCCATGCAGAATACTCATTCATTCGATTAAAACCGTCATTGTCAATCGCCACCACAATCATTTTTTCAATGTCGGGATTTCTCTTAATCGTTGGAATGATTTTCCAAGAATGACCACTAAAAGACTCTTTGCTATAAAGGACATTTTGACCGTCATGAAAATAAACTACAGGATAGTATTTCTGAGTATCTTGCTCATAATTTCTAGGGAGTAGCACTCGAACACGGCGCTTTTGTTTGCTATAAGGCACTTCTAATGCATGTTCTCTTACTTCAAGGTAAAAATAGGATTGATTCATTATCAGAAAACTTTCTATTTTCAAAATTTTTATCTATTATATCATAAAAGTATTAAAAAAGTTAGGAATTTCCTAACTTTTTTAATACTTTTATAACAAATTATCATTATTTCTATCCTTTCCAAAAGAAAACTAGAGATTTTGATAATTTTCGATAGCTTGTAGCGCTCGTTCTGCTATTTTTTCATAGCGTTCTTTTTTGTCTCGAATGCGTGGACCGTCCAACTCCTTGATAATTCCAAAATTGACATTCATTGGCTGGAAATGCTTGCTATCAGCACGCGTGATATAATGAGGTAAGCTTCCAATAGCAGTTGCTTCTGGAAAGACCAGGGCTTCTTCTCCATTGAAAAGTCTAGCTGCATTGATACCGGCTACCAGCCCGGACGCGGCAGATTCTACATACCCTTCTACACCGGTTATCTGACCTGCAAAAAAGATATTCTCTTGTTTTTTAGACTGGAACGTCTGTGTCAGGAGATTTGGTGAATCCATGTAAGAATTGCGGTGCATAACTCCATAGCGGACAAATTCTGCATTTTCCAATCCCGGAATCATCCGAAAAACGCGCTTCTGTTCACCCCATTTTAGGTGTGTTTGGAAACCAACAATATTATAAAGGCTTCCAGCTGCATTGTCTTGACGAAGCTGAACGACTGCATAGGGTGTCTTAAATTCACCGTCACGAGGTCCTTTATAGTCATCTGGGTATTCCAAACCAACTGGCTTCATAGGACCGTAGAGCATGGTTTTTATTCCTCTTTTTGCCATCACCTCAATCGGCATACAGCCTTCAAAGTATTTTTCTTTTTCAAAGCTATTTAACGGTGCTTCCTCGGCATTTACCAAAGCGTCATGAAAAGCCATAAACTCACTCTTAGTCATAGGAGCATTGAGATAAGCAGCCTCTCCCTTGTCATAGCGAGATTTGAGGTAAACTTTCTCCATGTCAATTGTATTGACATCTACAATCGGTGCTGCTGCATCATAAAAGTAAAATCCAGCTCCACCATTTAGCTCGTGAATCTTTTCAGCGAGTGTATCACTTGTCAAAGGTCCCGTCGCAATAACAGTAATCGTATCATCAGGAATTTTGGTGATTTCCTCACGAATAACTTCGATTAAAGGGTGGTTTGTCACCTCATCAGTCACCATTTGTGAAAAGCCGTCACGGTCAACTGCTAATGCTCCTCCAGCAGGAACACGCGTAGCTTCTGCTGCTCGCATAATGATGGAATCCAAACGGCGCATTTCTTCTTTTAACAAACCAACTGCATTCGTTAGCGAATCCCCCCGTAGAGAATTCGAGCAGACTAGCTCTGCAAAATCACTAGTCTTATGTTGCGGAGTAGATTTTACTCCTCGCATTTCATACAGCTTAACAGGAATACCACGTTTAGCAATTTGATAAGCTGCCTCGCTACCTGCAAGACCAGCTCCAATAACATTAATATAAGATTGAAACAATAGACCAATACCTCTTCGGGAGTAAACTCCCACAAATCTTTCTAATTATTCTTTACCATTATAACAGAAAAAGCCCCTACTGACGAGCGAGACTTTCTACAATGATTATGCTAGTCACTAGATAAAAACAGTTTTATCAACTGACAGTTCTTAATCAAAGAACACTTCTTCTATCTATTGATTTAAAAAGTTTTCTAAATAGGCAATTTTAGCAAAATCTTTATCATTATTTTGTTCATTTCGATAAGAATCTTGCGAAGAAGCCTGATAAATCTTGAGATACTGCTCCGCATTTGGCAAAAAATAAATTGCTCCTGCCGTTTGATGTTTCTCTAATTCATCTAAAGGAATCCCAGCAAAGTCTTCCAAAGTATTCATCCCACCGAATTCGACTGATAAATCGTCCTTTTGAAATTCATGCTCGTGCAGATCTACTAAGTGAAAACCCAATCGGTTCATAATCATTTCAATCTTTTCAAAATCATAAATTCGCTCCTCATCAGGAGCCCCCCAACCTCTTGGGTCTCCCGGCACATGAATATCAATATCTCGCGCTTGCCAATCTCGACCAGTTACCTGTTCAAGTCCTAATGAGCCCATAAGAAGAGGAGTGATTTCGATTTTATTCAACTCTCTTGTAATTTTTAAAAATTCATCAAATTTCTCTTTCATACAGTTCCCTTTGCTATATGTAAAGAAAGTTTACATAAAATAAATTATGCAAACACCTTTAATTTATTTTACTTTTTCTTCTTCATAGTCGCCATTACTGCAGACAACTTGTTTGCCGCCACCGCGAACCTTCTTTTCTACAAGATACTGACCACATTTCGGACAAGAGCGACCGACTGGTTTATCCCAAGAAGTAAAGTCACAATCTGGGTAGCGATTGCAGCCATAGAAAAGGCGATTGCGTTTGGTTTTACGCTCAATGATTTGCCCTTTGTGACACTTAGGACACTCTACACCGATTTCTTTGACAATCGCTTGAGTATGACGACAGTCAGGAAAATTGCTACATGCATAGAATTTACCATAGCGACCCAATTTGATAACCATAGGACTTCCACAGACTTCACAGTCAAATCCAGCAGGTTCATCTTTGATTTGAATTTTTTCCATTTCAGTTTCTGCTTTTGCAACTTCTTTTTCAAACGGCTTATAAAATTCATCAATGACCTTTTGCCATTGCTCTTTTCCTACTTCTACATCATCTAGCTTAGCTTCCATATCAGCGGTAAATTTCACATTGACAATATCTGGGAAAAATTCAACAATCAGAGAGTTCACGATTTCTCCCAGTTCAGTTGGCTCAAAGCGCTTAGAAACTAATTTGACATAGTAGCGTTTTTGAATAGTTTCAATTGTTGGTGCATAAGTTGACGGACGACCGACACCATTTTCTTCCAATGTCTTAATCAAGGTCGCTTCAGAATAACGAGCAGGTGGTTGTGTGAAATGCTGTTCAGGATTGGTATTGACCCGTTTCACTATGTCACCCTTTTCCATATCAGGCAACATTTTATTCTTATCAGAATCGTTGTAAATAGCTAGATAACCGTCAAATTTAACTTGACTACCATTTGCAGCAAATTGAACACCGTTTTGCTCCAATTTCACACTCATAGTGTCAAATACTGCTGCAGTCATTTGACTAGCTACAAAACGATTCCAAATCAGCGTGTATAGCTTTAATTGATCTTTATCTAGATATTTCGCGATATTTTCAGGTGTGTTAAACACACTTGACGGACGAATCGCTTCATGGGCGTCTTGTGCACCAGAAGCATTTCGGACTCTACTGCCGTGTTTAGAATATTTCTCACCAAAACGATCTGTAATGAAGGTTGCAGCTTCGTTTTGAGCTACCGGACTAATACGAGTGGAGTCTGTACGCATATAGGTAATCAAACCTTGCACACCAGATCCGATGTTAATTCCTTCGTAGAGCTGCTGAGCAACCATCATCGTCTTACGAGTTCGGAAATTAATTTTATTGGCAGCGTCCTGCTGCATAGATGATGTGGTATAAGGTAGCGGAGCATTGCGCTTGCGTTCCTTTTTCTCAACGCTTTCGACAGTAAATTCATCACCTTCGATATGAGAAAGAACGTTTTTTACATCATCGTTGGTAGCAAGCTTCATTTTCTTGCCATTCATGCCGTAAAAGCTTGCTTGAAATTGACGAGGTCCTTTTTTGAAAGTTCCGTCAATCGTCCAATACTCTTCTGGCTTAAAAGCATTGATTTCATTTTCACGGTCAATGATGAGCTTCAAGGCAACAGATTGCACACGTCCAGCTGACAATCCCTTTTTGACTTTTTTCCAGAGAATTGGAGAGATAGAGTACCCCACAATACGGTCAAGGACACGACGCGCTTGTTGAGCATCTACCAAATCCATGTCAATCTGGCGCGGTTCTTTAAAAGCATTTTTAACTGCATCTTTCGTGATTTCGTTGAAAACAACACGGTTTTTATCTGTCTCGTCCAAATTTAGAATATGTGCCAAATGCCAAGAAATGGCTTCTCCTTCACGGTCCGGGTCACTTGCAAGATAGACTTGTTTCGCTTTTTTAGCTTCTTTTTTCAAATCATTGATAAGAGGCCCTTTTCCGCGAATATTGATATATTCTGGCTCATAGTTGTTTTCAAAATTGATGGACATGTTAGACTTTTTCAAATCGCGAATATGTCCAACGCTGGCTAAAACTTTGTAGTTCCGCCCTAAATATTTTTCAATTGTTTTTGCTTTAGCTGGCGACTCTACAATCACCAGATTTTTTTTCATTGCTATTTTTTTCTTTGTTTTTGTTACCAATGTAAACACCTTCTAAAAGTAATAAACCTCATAGAGTTTAAACTATTTTTTTTAAGATGTCAACTAGTAACATTCTCTTATAGGAGAACTTGTTTTAAAATTGGAATTCAGAAAGTACGTCAGCGCCTGATGTGACGCACTTTGCACCCTCTTGAATCAAATGATGACAGCCATCACTTCTGCCGTCTAAAATTGACCCTGGAATAGCAAACACATCTCGCCCTTCTTCCATTGCGCGCTCACAAGTAATTAGACTTCCTGAGCGCATTTTGGCTTCAGCGACAATAACGGCCCTACACAAACCTGCAATAATGCGATTCCGCTCTGGAAAATGAAATTTCAATGGTTCTGCTTCAGGACCATATTCACTAAGCACAAGGTGATGTTCTCCCAAATAAGATTGAAGTTTTTTATTTGCTCTTGGATAAAAAACATCTAAACCGGTTCCAATAACGGCAATCGTTCGACCGCCATTTTGCAACGCTGCCATGTGAGCTGATGTATCAATTCCGCGCGCTAAGCCGCTTACGATAACTAGCTCATTGTTTAGCTCTTTAACAATTTTTTGAACAGATTGACTGCCTGTACGGCTACTATTGCGACTTCCCACAACAGCTACTTTCGGTAATTTTAACAAATCCAAGTTTCCTTTGTAGAAAAGGAGAACGGGTGGATTGTAAATTTCACTCAAATCCCAAGGATACACATCATCCAAGATAGAAAAAGACGGAAATTTTTCAAATTCTTGACATAATAAATCATCATCTAGCTGCAGATATTTTTCAATGAAAAGAGCTGGATTACGGCATTCCGACACAACTGCCATATCTTTTACTGATAATTCTTTTTCTTGTATCTCAGCATACGAAAGAACATTGATGACCTGTTGGTTGGTCAAACCAGCTGTTTTTAGTTTATAAATATCAAAATTATCCATTTTATCATTCCTTTTACTTTCATTAATATCTTTCAAAGATACTATTCGTAAAAGAAATGAAAAAACGAGAAATTCTCGTTTTTTACATTTTATCTAATTCTTTAATAATCCGAGCTGGGTTTCCTGCTAAAACAACATTATCACCATAAGATTTAGTAACAACTGATCCCGCACCAACGACAACATTGTTACCTAATGTTACTCCTGGTAAAATCGTTACACCACCACCTGCCCAGAAATTATCGCCAATGGTAATTGGTGCACCGTATTCTATACCTGATATGCGTTCTTGTGCATCTAAAGGGTGGAGAGGGGTCAGAAGTTGACAATTTGGCCCAAACAATGCATTTTTTCCAATAGTAATCGGACAAACATCAAGCATGGTCATGTTCCAATTAGAATAAAAATTTTCTCCTAAGTGAATGTTGATACCATAATCGCAGACAAAGTTTGGTTTCATCGAAATGTTCTCACCAGTTGAACCGAACCATTCTTTTACGAGTTTACTTCTTTTTTTACCATCCTGTTCTGCATTAAATGCGTATTGAAATTGACGAGAACGTGTTACCAATTTTCGTAATTCGGAATCTTGCGGATTGTATAATTCTCCCGCAATCATTTTTTCATATTCAGTTTTCATTGACTTTCCTTTTCATTCTTGATAAGTGAATGGTTAGATACATTTGTTCGTCATCAGACGTCTGATAATTGCGCGTTTGCTTAAGATATTGGGTAATCTTTGTTGTCGTTTCATAAGCTGACGGATACTTAATTTTCAGTAAATCAAACATATCGTTGTCGTCTAACTCCTGATGTCCGGTGTCCGTTAAAACACATTCGCAAAAAAATTTCAGATGCGTAATAAAGCGCTGAACATAAATATCCTCGTCATCTAATGAGATCTCTAAGCTGTATTTGACGATTGTCATGATTTCTTCCATTAGCTGTGTCAAATCTTGAGCGGCTACATTGCCATTATCTAATTCAGCATTGACAAATGGTCAAAGCCATAAAGCTTGTTTCATCCAAAGGTAAATCTTGTCCTAAATAGTCACCCAACAATTGATTGGCATACTTGCCAACTTCAAATTCGTCAGGGAAAAATCACTTAATATCCCACATGAGGAAATTTTTCATAAAGAAATGATCTTGGACACGTAAAACCACACCATACAGGTGATCAGCCATCGCTAAAAAGGCACCATCTTGCAATTTTTTATTTATTTTTGCATGTGCGTAAGTGATAATTTTATCAGCCATTTCTATGATGTCAGCAGGTAATTCTAACAATAATTCACGCTTGTTTTCTGACAAGACATACTTTTTCTCAATCAGATTATCCCGAACATCCTCTCCTGCTTTACATCCAAAAGCCAGTCCGCATCCCATCAACACTACTTCTTGGTGATTTTCTTCAGAAATGACCACATTATTATTTAAAACTTTAGAAATAATCATCCCTTGTCCTCGACTTCTTCAAGCATGGATTTAATTGGTTCAAAAGTTTTGCGATGAATAGGAGTGATTCCTTTTCGTTTCAATCCATCTAAATGATGCTGGGTTCCATAACCAACATTGTGTGCAAAGTCATAGCCTGGATAAGTTAGCTCATAATCAGTCATCATGCGATCTCTCGTCACCTTGGCTACGATCGAAGCGGCCGCAATAGACAGTGAATTAGCATCTCCTTTGATGATAGACGTTTGCGAAACTTGAACATCTAACTGCATGGCATCAATCAAGAGATGTTGCGGAGAGATTTCAAGATTTCCCACAGCTTCTAACATGGCTAATTTCGTCGCTTCATAGATATTCACCTTATCAATCACTTGATTATCCTTGACACCAATACCAACTGCAACGGCTTGTTTTAGCACTTCTTGATAGATTTCTTCATGCTTTTTCTTGGGAATTTTCTTGCTATCGTTGAGACCTTTGATTTTACAGTTTTTAGGTAAAATAACTGCTGCTGCCACAACAGGACCTGCTAAGGGACCACGACCAACCTCATCAATCCCAGCGATATATTGGAAACCAGTAGCATAAAGCTCCTTTTCATATCGTAGCATTTGCTCCAAACGACAGTCTTCGTCCAATTCAGCTTGGATTTGTTTTTTACGCTTCATAATGAGCTTGTGGACACCAGCCCGACTATCATCTCGAAATTGCTCAAAAACAGGACTCTCTATGTCTGTTATTTCAGATAAGATTTCTTGAATCTCTTTAATTGTCGCCATGTATCTCACCTAAAGTATCCAAAGTATAACGTCCTAACTTGCCATCGCGAATATCTTTTATGAAAAGACGATAAAAGCGGTCATAGTCATCTCGAAATCCTAATTTTTGTGTCATATCCATAATGATTTCAGGTGCTTCTTCTTCCAAGTTCATTTGCTTGAACCGTTCTTGAAGCTCCTTTGGATAATGTTCTTTGAAATAATTGATTCCAAAAATAGTAACCTCATCCATTGGAAGCAAATCGTCTTTAATCGCTCCTGTTAAAGCGAGTTTCAAAGCAACTTTTTCATCTTCAAACTTAGGCCAGAGAATCCCTGGAGTATCTAAAATTTCCAAGTCCTTATTCGACTTGAGCCACTGCTGCCCTTTGGTAACACCTGGTTTATTTCCAGTCACAGCAATTTTTTTTCCGGCTAAACGATTCATCAGTGTGGATTTTCCCGCATTAGGAATCCCGATAATCATGGTTCGCAATGTTTCAATTTGGATTCCGCGCTCTTTTTGCCGAGCGATTTTCTCTTTCATCAAAGACTGAGCTGCTTCCGTGACTTTTTTTACAGTTGATTGCTCCTTAGAATTGATTGGCAAAGTCTTGACGCCTTGCTTTTCAAAATAATTTCTCCACTCCTTCGTCAAAGTCGGGTCAGCCAAATCTGCTTTATTCAAAATGAGGAGCTTAGGCTTCTCTCCCACGATTTTAGTCAGCATGGGATTTTGACTGGACAATGGTAAACGCGCGTCTACTAAAATTGTCACAAAATCCACAAATTTGATATTTTCTTGTACTTGTCTCCGAGCCTTGGACATGTGTCCCGGAAACCATTGAATAGTAGCCATGAAAACCTCTTTCTTACACTAGTTTAACATCTTCATTATACCAGAATTTTAGCTAATCCGCATTGATAAATCATGCAACAAAAAATCACCTTTCAAAAACAAAAGGCAATTTTTGAATCTTAATGATACAAAACAGGCTTTCTATCCTGCTTATCGGTAAACGGAAGTCTTGGTTCGCGAATCCGTTTCACATAATCAACAATTTCTTTTCCTTCATGGTCAAATTCCACAACAGCAAAAAATTGATCGTGGTAAAAGAAAAATTTATAATGATTTTCAAATGCTTCCTTGAGCCATTTTTCTTTTGCAATAATGGAACGCATGGGGTAATCATCTACAGCAGCGACCCATACAGGCTTGCGATGCGCGTGAGTTAAGAGCAAGTCCGCCATATGAATCATGGTTTCATTTCCTTGTTTCAGCAAAATGATACTATGACCATTGCTATGACCACCAGTATGAACCATTTGAATTTCTGGTATGACATTTAAGTATTCCGTAAATGTCTCAACTTGATGTTGAATAGGTTCCCAATTTTCTCTGAGATAAGTCCCTTTAGTCCGATTATTTGGGTTCATCATCTCGTACCATTCAATATCATTTACAAAAATCTTAGCATTGGGAAAAGTTGAAACCAACTGATGATTTTCATTTAATTTTGTCAATCCACCAGAGTGATCGTGATGCATGTGAGTCATTAACACATAAGAAATATCTTCAGGAGTCAAACCTAAAAGTTCCAAGCTCTCTTCAATTCTGCTTTCAGATAAAATCCCTAAATTTCGTCTTTGTTTATCAGATAGTTTCGCAGTGTTAAAACTTGCATCAATTAAATAATTTTTATTTTTGTATTGAATCAATATTGGATCGGTTAATTCAACCATCATGTTTTCTTCAGTTGTTGGATAATAGCGTGACCAAACAACTTTTGGTACAGGACCAAATAAAGTGCCTGCATCTGTCATTTTGTCAACTCCACGTAACCAAGTTAATTTCATGTCTCCAAATTGATACTCTTGTAGAGCGAGTTCTGCCATTTCTTACTCCTTTAGCCACCTTTCGGCAATTTCTCTTCTGATAGAATTTCCAGATCTTCCATAGTTTTCAATAGTTTCTGCATCCTTTAAATAACGTTTGATATTAACCTTGTCGAATTTTTGTAAAGGACCAATCAGTCGAAGGATTTCATCGGATATCTCAATGGCAACTTTCGTCGTGTACAGTTTTATTCGAGAAACAAATTTTGCATCTTCTTCAATTTGACTAGGATAAGAATCAAAATAAGCTTCTGCAGAGCATAATTTATTGTATAAATCAGCAAATTTATTTTGATGAATTTCCACATCAATCAAACGCTTTCCAAATCCTCTCTTCACCTTTGCAAATTCAATACCTTTATTGAAAGCCCCCTCAGCAACACCTAATGCAATAGCACTTAAGCCAAGTTGCATATTTTTAATGATGTTAGCAAATTGGACATCCCCAGCTAATTCGTCTCCCAATAAGGCGTTTTCCGGGAGCAAGACATTTTTTAGCGTGACTGAACTCAAAGGAAGACCTATCAAGCCCGGTTTTTCAATCTGTTCACCAATTAGCACATCCGAATCTTTTGGATCAACAATAAAGAGTCCGTACTTCTCAACCTTACCTTGTTCTTTTACTTTTGCCAAAACCAGTAGTATATCTGCAACGCTGCTATTGGAAATCATCGCCTTTTTCCCTGAGAGACACCATCCCTGCTCAGTCTTTGTTGCATACGTTTCAAGATCTTCTAGCCCCTTTAGATGTTTATACTCGCAAAATCCTAATCCTCCTATGTACTGACCTTTTAGTAACTTTTCAAGATATAATTCCTTTTGCTCTGCTGTCCCAAAATTCAAAATAGAATAAATTCCATAGCAACCTTGTGTTAATAAAATAGCTGAAAGAGCAGCAAATTCATTAGCAATTTTTCGGATAAAGGTGATGAAATCAGAACTTAAGGTGTGATTCTCTTCAGATAAAATGGGCAAAAATATATCCATTTCGTTCGTCAATTCATCCCACATTTCCTTTGGAAAATAAGTTGATTCATCATGTGATTTTACATAGTTTTTGATTGCTGTATTCGTATATGAATCAATCATAGCTGCTGTAGTGCTAATTTTTGACATCAATTTGCTCCTTTATTAGGTATCAAGGCTCGAAATAGGCTGATAGTAACCTTTCAAAAGTTCTTCATAAACGTATGCTTCAACTTCATTATAATTTGCTTTATATGGTCTGCAGAACCAGATATTAAATGGAACCGGATCTTTAAAACGAACAGCTTTAAACTTATTTTTATCCACAAAATATTCTACTGGACGAGGTAAAATAGCAATCATATCATTCTTATACGTAGACTCTGTTAAAAAATCCCATGCTGATGATAAATATGTAAAATTTGTCTCTATCTTCTTATTTTTTAATTTTTCAGCTACTAATTCATAAGTGGTAAATGATTTATTAAATGTTGCTAAATCATAAGCGGCGATGTCTTTCCATTCAAGAAGTTCTTTATCTGCTAAAGGATGATTTTTATCCATATAAGCTGCATATTCATCGGCTTGTATAATATATTGCTCGTACTTTTTAGCATCTAAATTAGTCGGCTCAATCAATAAAACAAAATTTAAATCACCTTCAAGAAATTTTTGACGTAAATCCTTGCTTCCTCCCTCCACAACTTGAATATTAATGTGCGGATTATCCTTTAAAAATTTAGGAAGAGCACTGGCAAAATAAACACGCAAAATCAGAGAAGGAATGCCTAAATTAATGGTTCCTTTTTGTTTTTGCACTTCCATATGAATCATGGATTGCATTTCTTCATGGCGATTGACAATTTCCGTAGCAAAACGATAAATTTTCCCACCAGCTTCTGTCAGACTTTCTAATCTTCCATTTCTACGATTAAAAAGCTGCAGTCCTTCAGTCGCTTCAAAATTTGTGACAAATTGACTCAAAGCAGATTGACTAATATGAATTTTTTTAGCAGCAATCGAAAGATTACATCCGCATTCGACGATATTGATAAAGTAAGTCATTTGAATAATATCCATGTTCATCGTCTCCTATCTTTCAATATTTGTAATATAATTTGTCAGGAATAAAATAGCAACTGATCTTTTTAATATAGATGATCAGTTGCTAATAAGTTGATTAAAAACTTATCATCGATAAAGTTCGTTATAAGCATATAGTAACACACTTTATGGCAAACAGTAGCTATATTTGCTTGATAATTTAACTAGATAGACATTGTTTTTAAGTCATCTGACACGATTACTTCTCCCTCTGTCTTTTCAAGAACTTCTTCCAAAGAGACACCGGGAGCTAATTCTTTCAAAAGGAATTTCCCATCTTGAAAACCAAATACTGCTAGCTCTGTGATGACCAAATCCAAAACTCCTTTAGCTGATAAGGGTAGTGTGCATTCTTTCAGCAGTTTTGATTTGCCGTCAACGGTAGTATGTTGAATGGCCGCGATAACCCTTTTAGCACCAACCAGAAGGTCCATAGCGCCTCCCATCCCTGGAGCAAACTTGTCTGGGATAATCCAATTCGCAATACTGCCATCTTGACTAACTTCTAACGCTCCTAAAACCGTAGCATCAACGTGGCCTCCACGAATAATGGCAAACGACGTTTGTAGATCAAACAACGATGCTCCTGGTAAAAGAGTGATGGGTGCTCCACCAGAGTTAGCCAGATTCGCATTGTAGTTTTCTTTTGTTGGTGTCTCACCAAAACGAAGAGCACCATTTTCTGCTTGAAGGATAACATTCACGCCTTCAGGAATATAATCAGCAGAGGCATTCGGAATACCAAATCCAAGGTTGATGACATCTCCATCTTTAAATTCAAGAGCTACACGTCTTGCTATAATTTCTTTTGATTTCATATTAATTTACCCCTGCCAATTTTTTAGTCTCTATCCAGAGGTCGCCCATCATTTTATGATGTTCTTTAGAAGTCAAGCTTTCAACAACATAGTCTACAAGAATTCCGGGAATATATACATCGTTAGGATCAATTTCACCAACTTCAACAATTTCATTGGCTTCAACAATCACTGTATCAGCTGCAAGAGCCAGCTGCAATGAAATATTTTTAGTTGTCCCATCAATGTATAAATTGCCATATTTATCTGACTTGGTAGCCTTAATCAAAGCAACATCAATTTTCAAAGGGTCATAAACAAGATATTCTCTGCCGTTGCGAGCTACTTTTTCATAATCTTTTTCCAAAATAGTCCCAACGCCAGTCGGAGTCAAAACAGCTCCCAAACCAGCACCCGCAGCATGAAGTCGTTCAACCACGGTTCCCATTGGTGTGAATTCAACTTCCATATCACCGCTAAAATATTCATGTTGTACGGCAGCGGAAGTACCCACGTGAGCTGCAATATATTTTTTAACTTGGTGATTTTCACACAAGCGACCAACGCCAATCTCTTTACCCGGTTGTGAGGTAACAACAGATACTATTGTTAAGTTCTGTTGATTTTGTCGAACCAATTCTTCAATGAGTTCAAATGGCTCACCCACTCCAAGAAAACCTGAGATACCTACAATATCTTCAGATTTAATGTTAGAAATTGCTTCTGATAATGTTACAATTTGCATGCCAATATCTCCAATTATTACTTACGATTAAAAACCGCCTTGCGTTTTTCTACAAAAGCACGCATCCCTTCTACTTTGTCCTCTGTAGAGAACAACAATGCTTCAGCTTCCGTTTCAAGTCTGATAGCATTTTTTAGTGGGAGTTCCGAACCAACTTGAATGACATGCTTAGCTTTTTCCACAGCTAATGGTGCATTCTTTATCATGGCTGCAGCCAATTCTTCAGCTGAGCTTAATAGTTCTTCGACGGAAACCAGCTTGTTAAGAATGCCTAGTTCATAGGCTTCTTGACCTTTCACCGTACGAGCAGTGAAAATCAATTCTTTCGTACGGCTTGTTCCAATTAAACGAGACATACGTTGAGTACCAGCGAATCCTGGGATAATACCCAAGCCGACTTCTGGAAAGCCTACAACTGTTTTTTCATATCCAATACGAATATCCGTTGAAAGTGCCAGTTCCATTCCACCTCCGAGTGCATAGCCATTGAGTACCGCAATCGTTGGCTGACGTAAATCTGAAAGGCGAGTAAAGGTATTGTTTGCAAATGTCATGTATTCAAAAGCTTGAATTGGTGACATTAAGTCCATTTCCTTAATATCAGCCCCAGCTACAAATGCTTTTTCTCCTGATCCTGTCACAATGACAACACGAATGTCTTCACTGTTTTCAACTTGATCAAGAACTTCATTCAAATCAGCCAAAACCTGAGAACTCAAAGCATTTAAAGCTTCAGGACGGTTGATCGTGATGTAGCCGATTCTGTTTTTAACTTCTAATAAAACAGTTTTACTCATTTTACTGCTCCTACTTATAAAATTTGAGTTATAAAGTATATAGTGTCAACAAATACTTGAACCAAAAATGTAAGAGCTTACAATGCTATGATATCTCATTTTTCCACTCTCGTCTACTTAATCCTAATTTATAACTCTATAAGTTAAACTTATAGAGTTATAAAAAATACTAAGACTTTTTGATTTTCAAAATAAAAAACAAATTCTACTAAGAATCATTTAAGATAAACGTCTTAGATAGAATTTGTTTTACAGAGTAAAAAAATCAAATGGTAAATTAAATTTAGTAGGTAATTATTTTTAACGTTCTACAATGACTGCTGTGCCCATTCCTCCTCCGATACAAAGAGTTGCAAGACCACGTTTAGCATCGCGTTTTTCCATTTCATGCAGCAACGTAACCAGAATACGGCAGCCTGATGCCCCGATTGGATGGCCAAGTGCAATGGCTCCGCCATTGACATTTACTTTTTCTGGGTCAAAATTCAACTCTTTTCCAACAGCACACGCTTGAGCTGCAAAGGCTTCATTGGATTCAATCAAATCGAGATCTTCAACTAATAATCCACCTTTTTCAAGCGCTTTGCGAGAAGCATAAATTGGTCCACAACCCATGATTTTTGGATCTAAGCCCGCACTAGCATATGATTTAATAGTTGCTAAAACGGGGATGCCTAATTCTTTTGCTTTTTCTGAACTCATGACAACAACTGCTGCTGCTCCGTCATTGATACCAGAAGCATTACCAGCCGTGACAGTTCCACCTTCTTTAAAGACAGGACGCAATTTAGCCAAACCTTCTAATGAGGCATCTTTTCTTGGAAATTCATCCGTATCAAAAATAATTGGCTCACCTTTTCTTTGTGGAATAACCACTGGAACAATTTCTTCTTTGAAACGTCCAGCTTCAATAGCTGCCACAGCACGTTGTTGAGATTGCACAGCAAAAGCATCTTGAACTTCACGAGAAATATCATACTGCTCTGCTACATTTTCAGCAGTAATTCCCATATGGAAATCACCAAAAGCGTCAGTCAGACCGTCGCGCAACATAGTATCAACAACTTTAGAGTCTCCCATACGAGAGCCCCAACGTTGATTTTGCAGCACGTATGGTGCTTGGCTCATATTTTCTGCACCACCCGCTACGATGATATCAGCATCTCCACAAAGGATAGCTTGTGCGGCCAACTGAACAGTTTTAAGCCCTGAACCACATACTTTATTGACTGTGAATGCTGGAGAAGATACAGGGATACCTGCATTGACACTCATTTGACGTGCCACATTCTGACCAAGTCCTGCCCCTAAAACATTTCCCATAATCACTTCATCAACTTGTTCAGTCTTCAAATTTGCTCGTTCCAGCGCGCTTTTGATAACCAAACTTCCCAAATCAACAGCTGAAATATTTTTCAAACTTCCACCAAAAGAACCTAATGGTGTACGAACTGCTGATACAATAACTGCTTCTTTCATTTCTTGCTCCTTACCTTAGTATTTAAAGAAACCTTCCTTGGTCTTACGACCAAGTTTATTAGCTTCAACCATTTTTTTCAACAATGGAGCAGGACGATATTTTGGATCACCAAACCCATTATTCAATACGCCCATAATAGCTAAGCAAACATCCAAACCAATTAAATCTGCTAAAGCCAAAGGACCAATTGGATGATTAGCTCCTAGCTTCATCGCTTCATCAATTTCTTCAGCTGATGCTACTCCTTCTCCAAGAATGAAAATTGCTTCATTAATCATCGGAATCAACACTCGATTTACAACAAAACCATAAGAATCTCTAACATCAACTGCTGTTTTACCGATTTTGTCAGTCAATTCACGAACAGTTTTGACTACTTCTTCTGATGTTTGAAGTGCCTTAATGACTTCGACCAATTTCATAACAGGAGCAGGATTAAAGAAATGCATACCAATAACTCGTTCTTGATGCACTGTTGCTGCTGCAATGTCAGTAATTGACAAAGATGATGTATTGGACGCTAAAATTGTTTCTGGTGTTGTTAATTCATCTAATTGTTTAAAAATACTCAACTTAATGTCTCGGTTTTCAGTAGCAGCTTCAATAACTAACTGAACATTTTTTGCATCTTCGTATGAGGTTGAGGGAATCAACTTACTCAAAATACTATTTTTATCAGTTTCTGATAGACGACCTTTCTCTACAGAGCGTGTCAATTGCTTGGTAATATTCCCGATTCCTCTTTCAACGAATTCGTCTTTAATATCATTCAAATACACTGTAAAGCCTGATTGGGCAAAGACTTGTGCAATACCACTTCCCATCTGACCTGACCCAATGATCATCACTTTTGAAATATTCAATTTTCTCTCCTATCTAATATTAACATTATAAAGTTTAAAATGAAAGAATAGGAACGATTGAATGATGAATACTCTTCAACCGTTCCTGCTTTGTCATTATACAAATGCACCTAAGCCAGTAATTTCACGACCAACAATCAAAGCGTTGACTTCATGAGAACCTTCATAAGTATAAACAGCCTCAGCGTCTGCAAAGAAACGGGCAACATCTGTTTCAAGAGTGATTCCATCCCCTCCGCCTACTTCACGAGCAAGGGCAACAGTTTCGCGCATAACGAGTGAATTATGCATTTTAGCAAGGGCAGAATTTAACATTAATTCATTGCCAGCTTCTTGCATTTCAGCAAGACGAACTGAGTAAGCAATAGCTGCCACGGCGTTTGCTTGCATTCTAGCCAATTTTTCTTGAATGATTTGGAATTTAGCAACTGGACGTTTAAATTGTTGACGGTTTGTAGTATATTTTAATGCTGCAACAAATGAACCACAAGTTATTCCCATAGCAATATGAGCCACATCAGCACGAGTAAATGTAAGAATGCGAGCTACATCTTCAAAACCATTGATGTTTACCAAACGGTCTGAGTCTGGAACTTCAACATTTGTCATTGTGATATGACCATTTCGAACACAACGAAGTGCAATTTTATGTTGAATAACTTCTACATCGTAACCAGGAGCTCCTTTGCGAACGATAAAGCATTTAATTTTGCCATCTGCAACGTCACGAGCAAATACTGGAATAACATCAGCTGTATCTGAACCACCAATCCAACGTTTTTCACCGTTAATAATCCACTTGTCTCCTACACGTTCAGCAGTTGTTGCAAGCCCACCTGCGATGTCTGAACCAGAAAGTGGTTCTGTCAAAGCAAAACATCCTTGCCAATCAAACGCTGCTAATTTAGGAAGAAATTCTTTTTGTTGGCGTTCGTCTCCACCGAGTAAAATTGTGTTATAGCAAAGTCCACCATGCACAGTATAGAATGTAGCCATTGATGTATCAAAGCGAGCCAATTCCAAATAAAGGAACGCAATATAAAGTTCTGACGGTTTATAACTGCCTTCACGTCCTTCGAACAATTTAGGATTGTTCATAATTTGAGCGCCTTTGGCAACTGCGTAAAATTGTTCAAATGGAAAATCAGGTTTTTCCCAATGTTCATTGATCACAGGACGAAGATGTTTTTCAATCAAACGACGAGTTTCTTGCAAAACTTCTGCTTCTCCCAGTGTCAGACCGTCTGCATAGTGAAAGAGATCTTCAGGATATAATTCACGTAAAATTTCTTCTTTGGTTGCCATAATATGGACTCCTTTATAATAATGTTATAAGAGCGCTTTCATTTCAAGGCTCAGTATTTGTTGACGCTTACATTTTATATCAGATATGGTCTTGTGTCTACTTAAGAAAAATTAATCGTCCCATAAGTTTCTATTATACATATTGATTTTACTGACGTTTCAAAGGATAAAGGCAAGATTTTACAAATAAAATTTTTGCAAAATCTAAAAATTTATTTGTAAAAATAATTGAATTTCTAAAAATATTTTCTCTAATTCCAAAGAAATTCTTTTCCCCAATCCTCCAGAGCAAAATGCGAGCATTTGAAAAATGAATATGTTACAATGCTTATAAAAACGGAGGAAAAATCATGTTAACATACGATTTAATTGTTATTGGTTTTGGTAAAGCTGGAAAAACATTGGCAGCAAAAATGGCAACACAAGGAAAAAATGTTGCCTTAATTGAACGTAGCAAAGCCATGTACGGTGGAACTTGTATCAATATCGCTTGTATTCCAACCAAAACTTTATTAGTCGCCGCAGAAAAAGGACTATCATTTGAAGAAGTAATGGCTGAGAAAAATGAGGTTACTAGCAGACTTAATGGGAAAAATTACGCAGCCATTAGTAGTGCTGGAGTAGATATTATTGATGCAGAAGCTCATTTTCTGTCTAACAAAATAATTGAAATTGTAGCAGGCGACGAAAAGCAAGAGCTAACAGCCGAAAATATCGTCATCAATACGGGCGCTATCTCAAATATTTTACCAATTCCAGGACTTACTACAACAAAAAATGTTTATGATTCAACAGGCATTCAAAATCTTTCTACATTACCTAAACGTCTTGGCATCCTTGGTGGTGGAAATATCGGTCTTGAATTTGCAGGACTTTTCAATAAGCTAGGAAGCAAGGTTACTGTCCTTGATGCTGCTGATACTTTTTTACCACGTGTAGAGCCTTCAATTGCCACTTTGGCTAAACAATATATGACGGAAGATGGCATTGAAATTCTTCAAAATATTTACACTCAAGAAGTGAAAAATGACGGTGAAGAGGTGCTTGTCATTGCTAAAAACGAAATATTTCGCTTTGACGCTTTGCTTTATGCTACCGGTCGTAAACCAAATATCGAACCATTAAAACTTGAAAATACAGACATCCAAGTTACAGACCGCGGTGCTATCCAAGTGGATAAGCATTGCCAAACAACTGTTCCTGGTGTCTTTGCTGTTGGTGATGTCAACGGTGGACTACAATTTACTTATGTTTCGCTAGATGATTTTCGTGTCGTTTTCCATTACTTAGCCGGTGATGGCTCCTACACACTTGAAAATCGCAAATATGTACCGACTACCATGTTTATCACTCCCCCACTTGCACAAATTGGTTTGACAGAAGCCCAAGCTAAAGAACAAGGCCTGCCCTATGCTACTAAAGAAATTCCAGTTGCAACCATGCCACGTGGACATGTCAATGCAGATCTTAGGGGAGCGTTTAAAGCTGTTGTTAATACAGAAACTAAGGAAATTTTAGGGGCTACTATCTTCTCGCAAGGTGCTCAAGAAATCATTAACATTCTAACTGTAGCTATGGACAATAAGATTCCTTATACTTATTTCACAAAACAAATCTTTACTCATCCAACTTTGGCTGAAAATCTTAATGATTTATTTGCGATTTAGTCACGACTTCTGCACTTCGACAAATATGTTGTCATAAACCACTTTGATTTCATTCGACAAAAAAGCAAAAGTGGGATAAGGCTGAGAACTAAAAATTTTTAGCCCGTTCTCTCACTCTTACAAAGCTTGCTCAAGTATCGCGTGACTATTTATTTCCATCATAAAAACGAGGCTGAGATATTATCGTCCCAACCTCGTTTTTATTATAGCTGCATTTGATTATACGTTTTACTAAATGCATTTAAAATTTCTTTTGGAGCCCCTTTATAAGAAGTCTCTCCTTCTAGCGTTCCTTTAACAATCGTTCGTGACGTAGCCGCAGCATCTTCACAAGTCACCAAAGTCACTTCATTGACACCTTCGCGGTCATTAATCACATCTACTCTATCAGGTGCCACATTCTCAACTGAAGTAATGGAATAAGTATAAATTTTTTCCTTATCTGTCAGATAAATTTTCATTCCGGCTTTAGCACGATCTAAAGGAGAAAAGAGCATATTGCTTGCACCTGTAATCCCAAATACATGGTGACTAGCCAATGCATAATTCCCTTTCCCCATTTGCTGTGTTTCTTTCATCGTACCTGCGCCATAATAAAGACCCACATTGCCCAAGCCTTTAAAAATTGGCAAATTCATCGAAAGTTCAGGAATAGCAATTCCACCAATAACTGGTAATTGCTGTGCTTTCCATTGCGCATTAATCACATCTTCGGTAGACAGCGATTTAACTTTATCGAAATTAAAGCTAGTTTTGGCTTTTTTATTTTGAGTGATTTTATCTTTTGAAACATTGCTCACTTGATATCGATTGGTATGCCAAACCATGATCATATTCCGAATAGAAGAGTTGAAAATAAGTGCAAGTGCAACAATGATTAACAATGTCGCAATAATATTAATCAGAATATTTTTTCTTTTATTATGTTTTTTTCTTGTTGATGACATAACATTTCCTTTTATTTAGTTTATTCTTCATCCACTTCTTTTTCATTCTCTGCTGCAACGCTTGTAAAAGTAACAATCTGCGCTCCCTTATCTAGTCGCATTACTTTAACACCCAAAGTTGCACGTCCTGTTTGAGAAATATTAGCAACATTTGTCCGAATAATAACCCCTGTATTTGTGATAATCATCAAATCTTCATCACCATTCACAGCCATAAGCCCCGCTAATGGACCATTTTTCTCAGTAATATTAGCTGTTTTCATTCCTTTTCCGCCACGACCTTTCGTAGCGTATTCACTAGCTAAAGTACGCTTGCCATATCCTTTTTCAGTGATAACTAACACTTCTTGATCATTCGAAATGACACTTGCTCCTACAACATGGTCATCTGCACGCAAATTCACTCCGCGCACACCGGTCGCAGCCCGTCCCATGTTTCGGACTTGGTTTTCGTTAAATCGTACAGCATATCCCATTTTGGTTCCAATAATGATATCTGCTTGTCCATTTGTCAAAAAGACGTTGATGAGTTCATCCTCATCTTTTAAGTTCAAAGCTTTCAGACCATTTTGACGAATATTAGCAAACTCTGTTACGCTTGTCCGCTTCACAACACCATGGCGCGTTGTGAAGAAAAGGTAGGAATGATCATCATGCTCAGCTTGAACATTGATAATCGTCTGAATTGTTTCACCTTCGTCTAATTTCAACAAATTAACAATTGGCAAACCTTTCGCTGTACGGCCGTATTCAGGAATTTCATAACCTTTCAAGCGATAAACGCGACCTTTATTGGTAAAGAAGAGTAAGCGATCATGTGTGCTGGTAGAAACTAATTCACGGACAAAATCGTCATCCTTTACACCTGTTCCTTGAATACCACGACCACCACGTCTTTGCGCAGTGAATTCATCTTGGTTCAACCGTTTGATATAGCCTTTATTGGAAAGTGTAATCAAAACATCTGCTTCTTCGATGAGATCTTCATCTTCCAAAGACAGTACTTCACCAACCATTAGTTCTGTACGACGTTCGTCAGAAAACTTACGTTTAATCTCTTCTAATTCTTCCTTGATAATCGCAACAACTCGTTCTGGTTTAGCTAAAATATCTGCTAAATCTGCTATCAATTTCATCAAGTCGTCATATTCAGATTGAATCTTATCCCGTTCCAATCCCGTTAAACGGCGAAGACGCATATCCAGAATCGCCTGACTTTGACGTTCGGATAATTCATAGCGTGCCATCAACTCTGCTTGCGCTTCTGCATCTGTCTCACTGTTTCGGATGATGCGAATCACTTCATCAATGTGATCAAGTGCAATCAGCAAACCAGCTAAAATATGTGCACGAGCTTCCGCCTTTTCCTTATCAAAAACCGTCCGACGTGTCACCACTTCTTTTTGGTGTTCAATATAAGCAAGCAAAATCTCGCGTAAAGACAGAATCTTTGGCACTCCATTTTGGATCGCCAGCATATTGAAACTAAAATTCGTCTGCATTTGCGTTAATTTAAATAAATTGTTCAAAATAACATGCGCACTTGCATCCCGCTTCACATCAATGATAAAACGAACCCCTTCACGGTTAGATTCGTCACGAACCGCTGTAATTCCGTCAATACGTTTTTCTTGAACCAGTCGCACAATATGCTCATGAACTTTGGTTTTATTGACCATATACGGAAATTCAGTGACGACAATTCGTTCACGACCAGATTTAGTTTCTTCGATTTCTGTCCGAGCACGTAAAACAATGGAACCCTTCCCAGTTTCATAAGCGCGATGAATGCCTGATTTCCCCATAACCAAAGCGCCTGTCGGGAAGTCTGGACCAGGCAACACTTCCATAAGGTCACGTGTGGTCACATCTGGATTATCCATGACTAATTTTACAGCATCAATGGTCTCACCAAGATTGTGAGGAGGAATGTTTGTTGCCATTCCCACAGCAATACCTGTCGCCCCATTGACCAGCAAATTAGGAAAACGTGACGGTAAAACTAATGGCTCACGCTCACTGCTATCATAGTTATCTGCAAAATCAACTGTATTTTTGTTAATATCACGTAACATTTCAAGCGATATTTTGCTCATCCGAGCTTCTGTATACCGTTGTGCCGCAGGACCGTCTCCGTCCATAGAACCAAAGTTTCCGTGACCATCTACTAACATGTGACGGTAAGACCACCATTGCGCCATCCGCACCATTGCTTCATAGATAGAAGAATCTCCATGTGGGTGATATTTACCCATAACATCACCCGTGATACGAGCAGATTTCTTATGTGGTTTGTCAGGAGTCACCCCCAGCTCATTCATCCCATACAATATTCTTCGGTGAACAGGCTTTAAACCGTCTCGAACATCCGGAAGAGCACGAGCAACAATGACACTCATGGCGTAATCAATGAAACTCGTCTTCATTTCGCTCGTTAAATTCACATTTACTAAATTATTATCCTGCATTAAAAAATGCCTCTCTTCATTTATATGACCATATCATTATAACATAAATTGGGATTTTTTTCAGTAAACATCCCTTATTGTAAAAACGTTTACATAAGATGATATGTATTATATTCGTGACAAAATGTTACAAAAGTGATAGAATAGATGTGTAAAGGGAAAACGTTCCCCAATAAAATAAAGGAGATGTTTAGCAAAATGACTCTTACTAAACAACATAAAAAAGTCATCCTTGTCGGTGACGGTGCTGTAGGTTCTTCTTACGCATTTGCTCTTGTCAACCAAGGAATCGCCCAAGAACTTGGTATTGTTGATATTTTCAAAGAAAAAACGGAAGGGGATGCTGAAGACCTCAGCCATGCCTTGGCTTTCACTTCACCTAAGAAAATTTATTCAGCAGAATATGCTGATGCACACGATGCAGATCTTGTCGTTTTGACTGCTGGTGCACCACAAAAACCAGGTGAAACTCGTCTTCAATTGGTTGAAAAAAATCTTCGTATCAACAAAGATGTTGTTACTAAAATTGTTGCTTCAGGATTCAACGGTATCTTCCTCGTGGCTGCTAACCCTGTTGACATTTTGACTTACTCAACTTGGAAATTCTCTGGATTTCCTAAAGAACGTGTCATTGGTTCAGGTACTTCTCTTGACTCAGCACGTTTCCGTCAAGCACTTGCTGAAAAATTAGATGTAGATGCTCGTTCTGTCCATGCTTACATCATGGGAGAACATGGTGATTCAGAATTCGCTGTTTGGTCACATGCCAACGTTGCAGGTGTCAACCTTGAAAATTATCTTCAAGACGTAGAAAACTTCAATGCTGCTGAATTAGTTGACCTGTTTGAAGGTGTCCGTGATGCTGCATACTCAATCATCAATAAAAAAGGTGCAACTTTCTATGGTATCGCAGTTGCCTTAGCTCGTATCACAAAAGCTATCCTTGATGACGAAAATTCAGTTCTTCCACTTTCAGTATTCCAAGAAGGCCAATATCCTGGCGTTACAGATTGCTACATTGGACAACCAGCTATTGTTGGCGCACATGGTATCGTACGTCCAGTAAATATCCCGTTGAATGACGCTGAAAAACAAAAAATGCAAGCTTCTGCTAAACAACTAAAAGATATCATCAACGATGCCTTTTCTAAAGAAGAGTTTGCTTCAGCAGCTAAAAACTAAAGAATTTCCTTTCTTACTCCTTGTTTTATCAAGGAGTTTTTTCATATCTAAAATGGATACGATAAAGTCATAATGCCGTGCAAATCAGCTTTATCGTACCCATTTATTTTATATAATCTCACTTTATCAATTTATTTCAATATATTTTTTAAATAAGGAACAGTCTTCTCACCCTTCATGTCTGACAGCACCCGAATCCAGCGAAACGCTGTATGCTCTTCTGGATCAAGTTTAATCTCTCTATATTCCAGCAATTTCGCCTTATACACTAGACGCGTAAAAACAATGCCCTTTGTATTATCATAACAGCTATCCTCATGAAGAATCGAACTTAATTGTACCTTTTGGTTGACTTCTTCCATTGCTTCACGCACAGCTCCTTCTCTTGGCAATTCGTCTTCTTCCACGCTACCTCCTGGAATATCCCAATATTCGGGATACATGTTTGGAGAACCACGTTTTATTTTACTTCGTTTAATAAGCAAATATTTTCCATCTTTTGCAATTAGAGCATGAGCAATCAATTTCACAGGCATTGGTAATCTCCCTTGTAAAAATAAAAAATCTTGCATATAACAAGATTTATAAGCAGATAACAATTATCCACCCTGAGGGAATCGAACCCCCATCTCAAGAACCGGAATCTTACGTGATATCCATTACACTAAGGGTGGCAACTATTATAGTATACACAAAAAATGAAAAAATAACAAGTAAAAAAGGACTGAAAACATAATTCCAATCCCTTTATTTTGCTTATAATTCAATGTCACCAAACAAGTCAGCCATTGAAAATCCAGTTTGAGTTTCTGGAAGCTCAAAGTCACGTTTTTCTTGACGTTTTTGACGACGAGGACGTGATTGACGTTTTTCTTTTTGATCATCTTCTTGTACTGGACGTTCTTCAAGAGCTTTGATAGAAAGTGATACACGTTCTGCATCAGCATTTACATCAAGAACTTTCACAGTTACTTCTTGACCAACTTTAAGCACATCTTTCGGATTTTCAACACGCTTGTGTGAAATTTGTGAAATATGGACAAGTCCGTCAATACCTGGCAATACTTCAACAAAAGCACCGAAATCTGTCAAACGTTTAACTGTGCCTTCAATCACATCACCAGCAGCTAATTTTTGTTCAACACCGTCCCATGGTCCAGGTGTTGTAGCTTTAAGAGAAAGTGATACGCGTCCTTCTTCTTCGTTCAAATCAAGAACTTTTACTTCAATTTCATCGCCAACTGATACAACAGATTTTGGTGAAACGTTGCGTTCGTGTGACAATTCAGTTAAGTGAACAAGTCCGTCAACACCACCAAGGTCAATAAAGGCACCAAAGCTTGTGATACGTGCAACTTTACCAGTCACGATGTCACCAACAGCCAATTTACCAAACACTTCAGCACGTGCTGCTGCAGCTTTTTCTTCTACTACTTCACGGCGTGAAAGAATGAAACGATTTTCTTTTGGATCCACTTCTTTAATTTTTGCTTCAAATTCTTGACCTACAAAACGTTCAGTATTACGAACGAAACGAGTATCTAGCATTGAAGCAGGAATAAATCCACGAAGTCCTTCAAATTCTACTGAAAGACCACCTTTAACTGCACGAGTACCTTTTACAGTAACAACTTCTTCTTCACGTCCAACCAACTTGTCCCATGCCTTGCGAGCTTCTAAACGTTTTTTAGATACAAGGTAAGTAACTGTATCAGTATCTTTACCAACTACTTGACGAAGAACAAGCAATTCAAGTGTTTCACCTGGTTTTACAAGGTCGTTAATGTCAGCTTCACGATCGTTTGTCAATTCACGAAGGGTTAACACACCTTCTACACCAGTTCCAGCGATTGCAACATTAGCTTGGTTCGCATCAACAGTCAATACTTCAGCAGTAACGACATCGCCTGGCTCAACTTGGCTAACACTATTTAGCAAATCTTCAAATTCATTCATCTAAAAAAATCCTCCAACAATCAAGCATTTCTTGCTTGACATACTTATAATATTTTTCCTAAGCACCGCAATGACATGAACTATCTTTAACGTTTCCCACCCTATAAAGAAATAAAATACCCTAAGATATTTTACCATTTATCTGATATATTACCTAAGAACTGGGGTAGCTGGATTCGAACCAACGCATGAGGGAGTCAAAGTCCCTCGCCTTACCGCTTGGCTATACCCCAAAAAGAACGCGGACAAAATCCTTTAAACGCTGAGTGCGCTCATGGAGAGGGAGGGATTCGAACCCCCGAACCCGAAGGAGCGGATTTACAGTCCGCCGCGTTTAGCCTCTTCGCTACCTCTCCTGTATAATCAACAGTATTTATTATACCATTGATGAAAAGAAAACACAAGCATTTATTTCCCCAAATTATAGGTTTCAATCAATTTTTCCACGGCATTTTCAAGTTTTTTATAAAAACTATCAACATTTTCATTTTTTATGATAGCAAATTGCCCGTCTAACTCAGCAATTTGACCAATGACTTTTTTACCAATAGATAAAGCATAACCTTCGTATTGTTCAGACCCTACTTTTACTTGGCTATCTGCTAATTGGATTTCAATCTTTTTGTCTTTTTTACTCATCATATACCTCTTTCAAATCTCTATTTTACAAAAAAATAGAAAAACTAGCAAGCAATATGCGAAACTAAAGCTACCTCAACGGTGAGATAGCTTCAAAAATTTCTAAACTTTTACAATCCAGCCTTCTGGTGCTTCAACATCACCAAATTGAATACCGGTTAATTCATCATAAAGTTTTCGAGTGACAGGTCCAACTTCTGTTTCACTGTAAAAGACATGGAAATCGTCGCCGTGCTGAATACCACCAATTGGAGAGATGACCGCTGCTGTACCGCAAGCCCCTGCTTCAGCAAAACGATCCAAATCATCAATTGGTACATCTCCTTCGATAGCTTTCAAGCCCAAACGATGTTCTGCTAAATATAGAAGAGAATATTTTGTGATAGAAGGCAGGATAGATGGGCTATATGGTGTTACAAATTCGTTGTCTTTGGTAATTCCAAAGAAGTTTGCAGACCCCACTTCTTCAATCTTCGTATGAGTGGCAGGGTCTAGATAAATGACATCAGAAAATTTCTTTTCGTGAGCCATTTGCCCTGGAAGCAAGCTTGCTGCGTAGTTACCGCCGACTTTAGCAGCACCTGTTCCATAAGGAGCAGCACGGTCATACTTGTCAGAAACGATAAAGTTTGTCGGAGTCAAGCCCCCTTTAAAGTAATTTCCAACCGGCATAGCAAACACGGTGAAAATGTATTCATCTGCTGGTTTAACACCGATGATGTCACCAACACCTAACAATAGCGGACGAATATAAAGGGTTCCTCCTGTTCCATACGGTGGAACGTATTCTTCATTGGCACGAACCACTTGCTTCACAGCATCTACAAACATATCAGTCGGAACTTGTGGCATCAAGAGACGGTCTGAGGTGCGTTGCAGACGTTTTGCATTTTGATCTGGACGAAATAGCTGTACGCCGCCGTCTTTCGTGCGATAAGCTTTCATTCCCTCAAAGGCTTGTTGACCGTAATGAAGGCAAGGAGATGATTCAGACATGTGCAGAGTTGCATCTTCAGTCAATCCTCCTTTTTCCCACTGACCATTTTTATAATAAGCAAGATAACGATAAGGCAATTTCATATAGGAAAAACCAAGATTTTCCCAATCAAGATTTACTGACATAACATTCTCCTTTTTAATTTTATGATTTTTATTTTACACTATTTTTAGATATTTTCAATAGTTTTTTGCAAAATTCTGAAAATTTTTTAATTTTAGTTTATAAAGACAATAAAAAATCAGCCGCTTGGACTGATTTTCAATTATTTAATATTCGCAGAGAACACTTCTTCATCAGAAATAGTATCAGAGATAAAGCTACCGTTGCTGGTTCTTTCAGACAAACCGAGGTCAGCAAGATTCACTTGGTAAGTCGTTCCTTTGTTAGAAACAATAGAAAGAATCTGCTCTTCTTCTGCTGTTGGATGATCTGAACTAAAGAGGTCTAGTTCTGCAGGTTGCTCTCCAAAGACAGGACCTGCTTGGAAAATACGATGTGGCTTGGACTTCAGCTCGCGCAACACTTGCAAACCACGATTTGCTCGGCTCGTCACAGGAATATCTGCAACTGCCATTCGCTTGAGCGCTCCGCGCTGGGTCAAGATATAAAGTGAATCAGTATTGGCAATAAAAGCCGCTGCTAAGACATCATCTTTTTTGAGATTGATAGCTTTGACACCTGCTGCCTTAGCGCCCACAACTGGTACTTCTTCGATATTGAACCGCAAGGCATAGCCGTTCTGGGTCACTAGCATAACATCGTCTAGCTTGATTGGAGAAAGTGTGATAATTTGGTCGTCTTCATTTTTTAATTTAGCAAATTTAACAGACTTGGACTTATAGGTGCGCCAAGGACTGAATTGTTTTCGCTCTACACGCTTGATTTGCCCTAGTTTTGTTACCGCAAAATAAGTGCCTTCGTCAAAATTATCTACTAACTCAGTGTAGATGACTTCTTCGTTGGTCTCAAAATTGGTAATAGTCTGGCTGAGGTGTTCCCCGATTTCTTTCCAGCGAATGTCTGCCAATTCATGAACTGGTCGATAGATGACATTTCCAAGATTGGTAAAAATCAAAAGGTGCTGAGTGGTTTTCGCCGAGCTGACAAAAATCAGACGGTCGTCCTCGCGCTTGCCGACCTCGTCAACCGTTGATGAATTGAAAGAACGTGGACTGGTGCGTTTGAGGTAGCCGCCACGAGTGACGCTGACAAAGGTTTCTTCTTCCACAATCAGACTAGCCGTATCAATCTCAATGGCATTCGCCGTATCTTGCAATTCACTAAGACGAGGATTGCCAAATTTCTTTTTGACCTCACGCAGTTCACGCTTCATGAGATTGTACATGGTCCGCTCATCGCCGATAATGGCAGAAAACATGGCAATTTTTTCGCGTAATTCCGCCTGCTCTTCCTCCAGAATCACCACATCTGTATTGGTCAAGCGATAAAGTTGGAGAGTAACAATAGCCTCTGCCTGCTCTTCGGTAAAATCATAGCTGACTTTGAGATTTTCCTTGGCGTCAGCTTTATTTTCCGATGCACGAATGAGCGCAATCACTTCATCCAAGATAGAAATCACTCGAATCAAGCCTTCTACGATATGCAGGCGCTTCTCTGCTTTTGCCTTGTCAAATCGGCTGCGCGCCAGAATAATCTCTTTTCGGTGGGCAATGTAACTAGTCAAAATCGGCACAATTCCTACCAAACGAGGCGTGAAGTTGTCGATAGCCACCATGTTAAAATTGTAATTGACCTGCAAATCCGTATATTTAAAGAGATAATTCAAAATCAGCTCGGTATTGGCATCCTTTTTCAGCTCAATGGCAATACGAAGCCCGTCACGGTCAGACTCATCTCGCACTTCTGCAATGCCAGCTACCTTATTATTGACCCGAACGTCATCAATCTTCTTGACCAGAACAGCCTTGTTAATCTCGTAAGGAATCTCGGTGACAACAATCTGCTCTTTGCCGCCTTTGAGCTTTTCAATCTCCGTCCGAGAACGCACGACAACGCGCCCCTTTCCAGTCTCATAGGCTTTCTTAATCTCATCTCGCCCTTGCACAATAGCTCCCGTTGGAAAGTCAGGGCCCGGCAGAAACTCCATGAGTTTGTCAACCTTAGCTTTGGGGTGGTCAATCATATAGACCACCGCATCGATGACTTCTGCCAGATTGTGAGGCGGAATGTCCGTCGCATACCCAGCAGAAATCCCTGTCGCCCCATTCACCAAAAGATTGGGAAAAGCAGCAGGCAATACGGTCGGTTCTTTCTCCGTATCGTCAAAGTTCCAAGCAAAAGGCACGGTGTCCTTTTCGATGTCTTGGAGCAAGTAGCCCGCAATCTCAGACAAACGAGCTTCGGTGTACCGCATAGCGGCTGGCGGATCGCCGTCCATAGAACCGTTATTTCCGTGCATTTCCACTAAAATCTCACGGTTCTTCCAGTCCTGAGACATACGCACCATGGCGTCGTAAATGGAGCTGTCACCATGCGGGTGGAAATTCCCCATGATATTTCCGACAGACTTTGCCGACTTGCGGTAGCCCTTGTCAAAGGTATTGCCGTCCTTGTTCATCGAATAAAGAATCCGACGCTGCACGGGCTTCAGTCCGTCACGAATATCGGGTAAAGCCCGCTCTTGAATGATGTATTTGGAGTAGCGCCCAAAACGCTCTCCCATGATGTCCTCTAAGGACATGTTTTGAATGTTACTCATAAGATACAAAGGGACGTTTCGGCAAGCCGAAAATTTCTGTAGAAAAATAGGAAATCGATGCAGGGTTCGATGAACTCCAATCGATTTATCTTTTTTTCTAAGTCTTAGTCCCGTGTTCAGTTGCTATACAACCAAACTATCCTTTCTGTAATTTTCTTTTTTAATGCTTCCTGATGTAAGAGGCATCTCTTATGAATGAGCAAAGTGGATTATCACTTTCTTAGATTCAGTTTTTCTTTAGTGTACTGAATCATTTTTTCTGCAGTTTCTTTATCATAAGGAAAACCAGTCTTGAGAGAGAAAACCTGAGCTTCTTTGTGAAAAAATTGCTGCGTAGACAGTAAAGACTGGATAAGGCTTTCTTTATCAGAAAAATCAAGCAAAGTGGCAAATTCTTCTTCCTTCTCAGCGGGCAAATACTGAAACAGATACTTGTAGTTTTTGCCGACATCAATCACTCCCTTTTCTTCTGCCACTTGCCAAGTCAATAATTTCAACAATTCTTTCTGACAGATACCATAGAGATGATCCACCGCATACACAAATTGCTGACGCTGAATCCCCTTGACAACATAGGCTGAAACCCACCAGAATTCATTGCACGATTTTGCAAAATCATCTGCACTCGCTGGTTTTGTCCAATAACGTTTGGGAGTAGGTGTATAGGGCTGAAAGAGTCCCTTAGGGTCATCCAGCACTGTGAAATCTGCTTCGCTATCCACCCATTCTTTGATATGCTCCTTGGGGCAAAGGGTCAGATCTATCCGATTGCCATCTTCAAAGAGCATGAGATAGAGGCGGCGATGGTCAAGTATATTATGTTGCTCGATGATGCGCTTGCCAAACGCTTCTAACCAAGCAAGGTCGGTTACCATAGCAGCCAAATCATCCACAATGTAGACCACATCATAATCTTGAAACTCGTCCTTGGGAGCATTCGGATTTGCCCGCGAGCCAGATAGAGCGACTGCATCCGCTTGTATGACTTTTGCAATTCGTAAAATCAAATCCAACATTTCACTTTCAGTTCTCATGGCAGTACCTACCTTTTTGTTAGATCGCTTCTTTCACTTTCTTAACCGCTTTGCTTTTTTTGTAACGGCTACGAATAGCATTGAGTTGGTCACGCAGATCTGCATAGTGGCTTCTTTCTGGGTAGGCATAAGTCATGATAGCGGTGAAATCCAGCAGAAAATCGTAGATTTCTTGTAGCTGAATGCGGAGTTGCTTGCTTTGGCTAGGCACTTTGCCTTTCAACTCGGTCAAGCGCTCCTTATAGGCTTCTTCAAACCGCTTTTGCGCAGTCAACAAGCTTTCCACATGAGCTTCTAAGTGCAGTTTTGCCAGCGCCGTTTGATAGGTTGATTTCTTCAACTCTTGGAGCAGGTGGTTGATGCCCTCTGTCTCTTTTTCATAGTTGGCAGCCGCAATCCCTGCATAATTTTTCAGCAAGCCTGCCAAGGTATCGTAGGCTTCTTTGGTCGCAGTCTCCTTGACCCGTGAAAATGCCCGCACCAAAGCAGTCAGCGTACCCAAAGCATCGTCTCGCTCGCGGTCGGCTTGGTCTAAACTGGTCACCAAGCGACTGGCTTTCGTCTGATGAAGCCCCTCCTGAAACTTAGCCAAATGCTGGCTCATCTCTTCCAGCTTGCTCGTATAAATACTTTCAACCTTGTGCGCCTTGTTAAAAGCAGCAATCGCCTCTTTCGACTCGGTCACAAGCTGGGAAAATTCACTTTTATCCAGAGTTTTCGTGTCCAATGTAGTGATTCCGTATGTCAATTTCATTATTTTCTCCTAATTCTTTTAAATTCTAATCTATTTCATATCATTTTTACATTATTCAGTTTCGGAAAAGGCTTTTTACTCAAAAACCGTTCGTCCGAAATTGGAACGTTCGTCTTTTTCTCCAAAAACTCTTGTCCGAAAACAGAATAATCGGGATTTACTAAAAAGTCGCTTATCCGAAAGTTGAATGACTTTACTTTTGCTCTAGCGAGCTTATCCGAAACTCGGACAGTGGGATTTTAATATTTCTTTATAAATTTTCTAAAAAATTACTAATAATAAGAGCAATCTCTTGCTCGTAGTGTTGAATTGTTTTTTTTACCATAATTTTTGAGAAATCTTCCATGTATCTGTAATCAGGAATTTTATCATATAAATGAGGTAATTTAATGACAATATCATAGACATCAGAGGCATAAAAATTTTGAGAGTAATCGAATTGTCCTCTAATAGCTTTTTCGATAATTGGAGCAATAAAAAGCAAAGTCTCTTTTGATAATGAGTTATCTGCTTTTGCTAGTACTGCGACATGATCATCGGCCCCATAATTAAAATCTCGATAAAATACTTTTCCAAACATATCAATAGTTAAGCTATTAGCTGGAAATACTTTAACTTCTGGATTTGAAATGTAACTTGATATTCCTTGGTTATTAACACCTGCTGTGACAAAGGGAAGAGTACCTGAAAGTCTTTGTGCCTCGATTAGCCTCTTACCTCGTTCAATAACATCAAAAATTTTTTTAACGGGAATCTCTTTCCAATTTTTGTGAGGAAATTGATTGACTAGATTAATTTCTTCTCTGCTCAATTCACACTCTGTAATATTTAACAGCTTTGCAATCCCAGACTGTTTATTTTGGATTTTATTTATTTGTATCTTTCCTTGATTCTTAATTACATCTAAATAATTCGGTGTGATATTTTTTACATAATCCTCCATATACTTCCAATCTGGTTCTAAATCATTGTCAGATTTAACAGGAAGTTTTATAATGACAGACTTGAGAGTATCACTATCGTATGAATTAGTTCCCCATCCAAAGCTTGAAAAAGCTTTCTTAATAGATGTTAATAGATAGGGATGAACAGTCTTTAGATTAACTTCTTTATTAATCAAAGATAATATCTTTATCTTGTCACCGGTGAAATATGGGTCTTTTTGGTAAAAAAAAGTTGCTGTGTCCATTCCTAGACTTATTGTATTAGCATCATTAAGATATTTTTTAGGATAGGTAATATAGCCTTGTATTCCATTATTTTTCTCGCTTCTCGTCACATATGGATACTCTCCATTAAAATTTGATATAGTATTTGCATTAATTTTTGCTTTTGTTTCACTAAAGTCAAAAATTTGTGACATGTAGAAATCCTTATATATCGTCATCGGCTTCTTCCTCCATAATACGATATGATTCCATCAACAAAAATTCGAGATATTCTCCCACAGTTTTAATGAACTCTTCCTCTGTTGGAATAATATCAGGTTTTGGCTCATAATTTTTATACATATATTTGCCTTCTTCCAATAACACAGTTAGAGGTTCTGCAAAATATGTTCTATTCTTTAGAATAGTTTCATCTCGATAACCACTCTGAGCAAATTCTAACATACGTTTGTATATTCGCTCAGTTTTATCACTTGCCACTCCCTTTAGATTCCCTTTTGTCCCAACCTCGTCTTTTAATAGCTTGACAAAAGTCACATAGTCCTTGTCAAAATCATGAGGTTTGTGAGCAGTAAATATGAAGATTGCAACATCAGTACCTACCGTTCCATTTTTCTTTTTAAACTGACCGGCTGGTAAATCAAAAACAGCCTCCAAGCGATGAGATTCAAAAATTTGTTTAACTATGCTTCCACCTTTATTAAAAGTTTGCTTAGGGATTATGATAGCAGCTTTTCCATCTATTCGTAAAATATCAAGACCGTTCTTTACAAATTTATCCTGATTATCATAAGGTGGGTTAAACAACAATTTATCAAACTTAACATCAGCAAAAATTTTATCAAACGATTTACCGCTAGTTAAATCACGCTTATTTTCGGAATCTCCATGAAAAATATGACTTTTACCATCACCATGTAAAAGCATATTTGTAACAGCTGTCGCATACATGTTATCGTCGTACTCAACCCCCCAAAGTTGATTTTCTTTAATTGCCTTTTTTTGCTCCTCTTTTTCTTTTATTGTTAAAGCAGTGTTGGCATCAACCTTATCATCCATAATTGTCATGGCAGAAATTAAAAATCCTGCTGTACCTGCTGTAACGTCTATAACATAATCAGTAGGCCCCACATCAATAACTTCTGCCATAAATTTAGTAATGTGACTTGGAGTTAGAACAATATCCCCACTTGCTCCCCCAACGTTCATATATTTGGTAAAAACGTCAAACAAATTACCTAATAAATCAATATGGCTAGACTGTTTCATCAAATCAAGAATTGAATATCCAACCGAAGAAGGTTTACTTAATTCCTTGGCTATAATTTCCAAAGGATATTCTTTTTCTGTCGTGTTCTTTTTCTTTGTATTAATTAATTCTGTTACAATTTTTTTATCGTCTTTGATAAAACTGAAACTAGTCAACAGTTGTTGTTTCTTGTCAGAACTAAATTTTTCTTCAGGTAAGGCTGCTGTAATTCGATTATATAAATCTTTAGCACCATAGGGTTTATTAAAACTTTTAATTAAATCTTCATCTTCATTAATCCCGAGAAGCAAACCAGAAACAAGCAATAATCGTTTAAAAGGATCTAATTTCAACTTTTTATCAATAGTATTTGACAATTTAGCAGCAACTGACCTAATGTGAGCAAGATTAATTTCATTATCAGGAGAATTTAAGCCCAAAATCACTTCATTGATGTACTTATTAAAATTTTCCTTTGATAATTGTTCCCAATCATTCCATTTTTCTAGAAGAATGTATGAAATTTTATCATCTACCTGAACAGGAGAGTATTTACTATACTTATCAATAATAGCCGAATTTTTGTAAACAAAAATTGCAGAAGTTTCCAGTTCTTCCCCAGCAACAGCTAACACAAATATCGATTTGATTTTTTCTGTTTTAGATAATAAATCGTACGCATAAAAGAAGCCATCTGTGACAGCCTTTTCTTATCTGTAATATCCTTTTCATTACCCAATTTTGATATTTCATCTTTATCTTCAACAAGAATCAAGCTTTCAGATTTCTGTTTACCTTTTCCAGCAAAAATGAGGAATTCAAATTCAGATCTTGTATTTTTTCCAGCTTTGGAACTATACTTTTTCCCTTTATCTGGTATGAAATCATTATTCCCATTAGCTGGTAAAGAATATCCATAGTTTATGCTGCTATCTGTATAACCTTGTTCTTTAAGCTTGGATGATACTAATAAATCAACTTTTTTTTCAACCATTTTCTTATCCTTTATTTTTAAAATACCGTCGCTTCCTCCAGCGTAAACTTGACATTATCTTCAATCCATTTACGGCGGGGCGGGACTTTGTCTCCCATGAGGACATTGACGCGGCGTTCGGCACGGGCGAGGTCTTCGATAGTGACACGGATAAGGGTGCGATTTTCAGGATTCATGGTGGTTTCCCAGAGCTGGTCGGCGTTCATTTCCCCCAAACCTTTGTAGCGCTGCAGCGTGGCACCTTTGCCAAATTTCTTGCGCAAATCTTCTAACTCACCGTCTGTCCAAGCATATTCGACAACTTCATTTTTGCCTTTGCCTTTAGACATCTTATAAAGCGGCGGCAGAGCGATATAGACATGTCCTGCTTCAACCAGCGGACGCATATAGCGGTAAAAGAAGGTCAACAAGAGCGTCTGGATATGGGCTCCGTCCGTATCAGCATCGGTCATGATGATAATCTTGTCATAGTTGGCGTCTTCTAGAGAGAAGTCCGAGCCAACACCTGCACCAATAGTGTAAATCATGGTGTTAATTTCTTCGTTTTTGAGAATATCTGCCATTTTAGCCTTGGCGGTATTGATGACCTTACCTCGCAGGGGCAGAATTGCCTGAAACTTACGGTCGCGTCCTTGCTTGGCAGAGCCACCCGCTGAATCTCCTTCGACCAGATAGAGTTCGTTTTTGGCTGGGTTTTTGGATTGAGCTGGCGTTAGTTTTCCAGATAAAAGCCCCTTGTCTTTCTTGTTTTTCTTGCCGCTTCGGCTTTCATCTCTTGCCTTGCGGGCTGCCTCGCGTGCATCTCTTGCCTTGATTGCCTTGCGGATCAGATTAGACGCCAATTCGCCATTTTCCAGCAAGAAGAAGGTCAATTTGTCGGACACAATCGAATCAACTACAGGACGAGCCAGTGGACTACCTAGCTTGTCCTTGGTCTGACCCTCAAACTGCAAATGCTCTTCCGGCACCAAGATAGACAACACAGCCGCCAAGCCTTCGCGGTAGTCAGAACCTTCCAGATTTTTATCCTTTTCTTTCAGCAAACCGGTCTTTCTCGCATAGTCATTCATGACCTTGGTAATGGCTGACTTGAGCCCCGTCTCGTGCGTTCCACCGTCCTTGGTGCGGACGTTATTGACAAAAGAAAGGATATTGTCTGAGTAACCGTCATTGTACTGGAGAGCCACTTCTACTTGAAAACCGCCCTCTTCTCCCTCGAAATAAAGAACTGGTGTCAATGTTTCCTTATCTTCATTCAGATAACTGACAAAATCTTGCACCCCATTTTCATAATGAAAATCAACAGACTCGCCCGTTCGCTCATCCGTCAGAGAAAGGTGAACATTTTTCAAGAGAAAGGCTGATTCATTGAGCCGCTCCGAAATGGTATTGTATTTGAAATCTGTCGTTGAAAAAATCGTGTCGTCAGGCATAAAGGTAACTTTTGTGCCTGTTTTTGATTTAGGAGCTTTGCCAATCTTTTCCAGACTGGTAACAGGTTTCCCACCCTTCTCAAATCGTTGCCGATAAACCGTTCCGTCACGTGTGATTTCAACTTCCAGCCAGCTAGACAGCGCATTGACCACAGAAGAACCGACACCGTGCAGCCCCCCAGAGGTCTTGTAACCACCCTGACCGAATTTACCTCCGGCGTGGAGCACCGTAAAGATAACTTCTACTGTCGGGATTCCCATAGCGTGCATACCGACTGGCATTCCCCGACCGTGGTCTGCTACAGTCAAACTCCCGTCTTTATGAATGGTCACGTCAATCTTATCACCAAAGCCAGACAGAGCCTCGTCAACTGCATTGTCAACAATTTCCCAGACCAAATGGTGAAGCCCAGTTGCATCTGTTGATCCGATATACATACCAGGACGCTTACGAACCGCGTCCAATCCTTCTAATACTTGAATGGCATCATCATTGTAATTGTTAATATTGATTTCCTTTTTTGCCACAAGGAACCTCCTGAATCATTCATCCTTTCTATCTTACAAGTTTTTAGCAAATTTTGCAAAGATTTTTAGAAATAGTGTATTCTTTCTGCTTCTCACCACCATTTTTTCAGCCTAGACAAATTTTATAAAATATTTCTGGTCGTTCAACTATCAAAATCAAAATTCATGGTATAATAAAAGCATGATAAAGATAGTTTTTACATTGATAGCAGCTTATTTGATTGGTTCAATCCCTGCCGGGCTTTGGATTGGACAAGTATTTTACAATAAAAATCTCCGCGAATACGGCAGCGGAAATACAGGGACGACCAATACCTTTCGTGTCCTTGGGAAAAAAGCAGGCATCATCACCTTTATTTTCGACTTTTTTAAAGGAACGTTTGCGACACTATTGCCATTTTTTCTTCATATCAACGGTATTTCTCCTCTTGTTTTTGGACTTTTAGCCGTGCTTGGGCATACCTTCCCCATTTTCGCAGAATTTAAGGGCGGTAAAGCCGTAGCAACCAGTGCAGGTGTCATTCTGGGCTTTTCACCGACTTTCTTCACTTATTTAGCTGTCATCTTTTTCAGCTGCTTGTATTTGACTAGTATGATTTCTTTTTCAAGTGTGACAGCTGCTGCCTCTGCTATTCTGGGAGTCTTAATTTTCCCGTTATTTAGTTTTCTTTTGCCACGTTACGATGTGCTTTTTACCGTGATTGTGCTGGCATTAGCGCTCATCATTATCGTTCGACACAAAGATAATATTCAGCGGATTCGGACGAAGCAAGAAAATCTCATTCCCTTCGGATTGAATATCACAAAACAACAACCTAAACAGAAATAAAAGAAGCTAGGATAAAAAATCTTAGCTTCCTTTTATTTTATTCTTTGTGAGCTTTTTTAAATCTAGATAATCCTAAAAGTCCAACGACAAAGCCAAGTAAACTGATAAAGGTAGTATCTGTTGTACCTGTTTCTGGCAAGTTCTTTTGACCTGAAGGCACAAATTGTTTGTGTACATTACTGGAATCGTTGCCGTTCTTTGATGTGTATTTGTTTGAACCGCTGGCACAAGTTCTTTTTGTCCAGTTTCATTTGGCTTCACTTGATTAGCAGCTTGATTTTGAAGTTTCTTGTATTGTGCAGTCGAGATTGAAATAGTCCGTGAATTAGGATTGACAACCGCATAAGCTGTTAAGTCTGTTTTTGCCAAATAGTCTGCAAAAGCAACGTCCATTGAAGGACCTTCTTCGCGAGCTCCGCCCAACATACTATAACCGTCACCACCTGCAGCCAAGAAATCATTAGTTGTCAGATAGTAGATTTTCTTAAGGTTTAATTTTTCATATTTTCCTGTTTCAGGATTTTTGATTTCAATGCCAAGAATACGCTTATCAGCTGGCAAGGTTGTGTCATAATAAACTTTTGCTCCAGAAACTTGCAGGAAACCACCGCTTGGTTCAAGTAACGGTTGACCATTTTCATCTAGGACTGGTTTGCCGTCTTTTTCTTGTAAAATAGAACCTAAAGACTTAGCAAACATGTCTGCGATGTTTTGCCCAGTTACTTTTATTTGAGTAATGGTATTACCAAATGGTAAAACAGCAATGATATCTCCTTTGGTGATTGGTTTTCCTTTCGCAATTGTTTCACGAAGTCCGCCGCCGTTAGTTACAGCAAGGTCTGTCTTGTGACTGAATCCTGTTTGACCGTATTCATAAAGCGCATCTGCCACAACATTCCCAAGATTGGTTTCCCGCACACGCACATTTTCTCGATTACCATTTAACTCAACTGGGCTATTAGCGACAACCACTTTTGCGTTTTCTTGGTCATATTTCTCTTTGATTTTGTTGACTAATTGCTGAATAGCTGGATCTGGAGTAACGCCTTTTACTGAATCAGCTGAGATTTGTTGAGGATTTCCTAGAATTTGACCAGATTTATACGTTACTTTTCCGATATTATGCAAGTAACTACCTGTTTGATTATAAGTAACATTGTCGCCATAGGTTACTGATTCTACAGTATGTGAATGCCCGTCAATCACCGTCACACGTTTTCCTTTTAGCAAAGGATTTTTTGATAATGCTTCTGCCAAGGTAGAACCACGCCATTCAACTGGTGTCGTCGTATCTACACCCAAATGCGCCAAAATGACATAATGTTTGTAAGTTTTACCTTCCGCTTTCGCACGAGATTCCACTTCTTCAATGACTTTATTGACTTCTGAAATGGATCTGTAAACGTAACCCCTTGAACATTGCGTGGGTGTGTTTTTGTTGCAGTTTCTGGCGTTGTCACCCCAATAACCACAAATTCATCTCCCACAACATTCTTGTCTTTATCAACAATCGTAGAAGCTTCAAAAAGACGTGTTCCATTGACATAAGTATTGGCACTAAGAAGAGGGAATTTCAAAATTTCTTTGTATTTTTTCACCTCATCCAAACCAAAGTCAAATTCATGATTTCCGACCGCCATTGCGTCATAGCCAATCTTATTTAAAATATTCGCGCGCTCTTCTCCTTTTGAGCTATTGGAAATCGGAAGCCCTTGAAAAGCGTCGCCTGCATCCACAACAAGTGTTGTTTGATTGATCTTTGCACGTTCTTGCTCAACGACTGCTGCTAATTTAGCATCGCCAATGACACCTTTTTCTTCTACAATACGACCGTGTACATCATTTGTATGAAGAATAACTGTATCCTTTTCGGATTGAGCTGTGGACGAAACAACAGCTTGAGCGGCTGGAGTTATAGAATCTGTTGGAGTTACAGAAGTTTCAACTTGTTTGTTCTCGCTCTTTTCTGTTACTTTCTCTGTGGAAACTTCAGTAGCAGGCGAAACTGCTGAATCTCCTTGAGCGGTCGTAGGTGCAACCGACTGATTTTCTTTAGGAGCTTCTACTTGCTCTACAGGTGCTGTTGAAGTAGCTAGATCTACAGCATCAGCAGAAACCTGATGTGCTAAAATTGCTGGAGCAATTAGCAATGTCGACAAAATAGGGACAATGAATTTTTTCTTCTTTATAATCAATCCTCTTTTATTCTTTTTGGATTCTATTATACAAGATTTTCTGGTAAAATAAAACCTTATTGAACAAGCTTTATCTTATCGTTCGCTAAAATTGTTCTAAAAAGAAAAATACTCTAACTTTTACATTAGAATATCTTATTTCACAAACATTATTTACAAACTTCTACCTTGTGAGTTTATCTGTGCCATTAAGTTCTTCAGCCCTGCCACTCCCACGGTATCACCCGCTTTTTCAAAACACACCAGTGCTTTTTGAGCATCAGATTTAGCCATTTTTATATCTCCCTTAGCTAATCTTACCTCAGCCAAGCCACGATAAGCACAAGCATGATTGACAAAGTCATCTGTCTGCAATGCTAAATTTAATGTTTCTTGTAAAAGTTCTTCTGCAAGATGAATATTTCCAAATTTGAATTGTAAATACCCCTGTTCGTACAAATTGACTGATGTCTTTAAGACATCATCAGGGAAATGCTTTGCAATAATTGCAGCTTCTGTCATTATCAAGTCATAAGCTTTTTGAAAATGTTCTTCTTCTCGTTCGACCATAGCTAATTGATGCAAGCCTATATGTTGTTCTTCTAGATTCTTTTCAGACACAGCCTGAGCATAGTAGTCTTTTAAAAACTGACGTGCCAACTGAAAATCCTTTTCTTCCAAAGCAATATAAGCTTTTAAGTTCAGTGTACTATAACTATCTTGGTCTATTTGATAAACAAATTGCTTGGCAAGCTGATATTGCCCGTCAAACAATGCTTGCCAGGCTTTTTGAAGTTGTTCTTCTATCATAATTTCTTTCCTTTTATTCATAGAAAACAAAAGTCACACTTTAAAAGTTATATTAAATCAGTCTCCGAGATTGCCTCTTTCACTTTTTCGATTGGCAGATGTACTAGCTCAACTTTCTTTTCGCTATATAAATAACGCGCATAATCATCTATACGATATTGATTGATATAAACCACTCGCTTGCAACCAACTTGTAAAAGCTGTTTCGTACAATTGAGACAAGGAAAATGCGTGACATAAACAGTAAATCCTTTCGGGATCCCGCGCTCTGCACCTTGCAAAATCGCATTTACTTCTGCATGTAAAGTCCTCACACAATGCCCATCGACTATCAGGCATTCGTGATCGATGCAGTGCTCCGTTCCTGAAACGGATCCATTATATCCTGTTGAAATAACTTTATTATCCTTTACAATAACCGCACCAACGCTTGCTCGTTTGCAGGTTGAGCGATTTGCAATCAAGAGCGCTTGTGCTGCAAAATATTCGTCCCAAGCCAATCTTTTTGTAACCATGTTGTCACCTTCTTTTTTATTTATCACTCATTTTATCATTTTTTCGATGTGGAAAAAGCGGAAGTCCGAGCGATGCGATCTTTTCTGCCGGAACCCTCATGCCGTCTTTTGTCCATTTGATTAAGACAGAAACCACCGCCGAACTCCAAAAGGAATTCATGTAAGTCGAAGCCTCTTTTCTAGAGCTATTTTGTTTTTCCAAGAAATCAAACACAGCACTTGTCAACAGTTTTTCTAAATTGTAATCCACTGCTAAACTAAGGATTCGTGCCTCTTTTTTGACTTCTTTAAACAAGAACAGCCACACTTGATAAAGCTCGGTTCTCATATTGAATTGTTCCAATTTATTGGTAATCTTTTGTACTGTTCGTTGGAAAATCTCTTGTAAAATTTCTTCTTTTGAATCATAATTTCGATAAAAAGCTGCACGTGAAACGCCTGCCCTCTCTACTAATTCAGAAATAGTAATTTTGGCCAACTCTTTCTTTTCCAATAATTGCAATAGCGAAATTTCTAAGGATTCTTTTGTAATGCGATTGGATTCCTGATTTGATATTTTTAGATTTTCTAAAGATTTTTTCGATATTTTACGTTCCGACATAACATTTTCTTTCTACGTGTAACAACCGACTGTAAAGGCTTTCTAAAGCAGAAGTTTCATGATATAATTGTAAAAAAAGACAAAACTTTTGTCAATGTCTAACTAGTTTACTACTCAACTAAAGGAGAATGCAATGACTTGGAAAATTGTAGCTGATTCAGGCTGTGATTATAGAACTATCGAAAACCTTGCTGTTGACACCTTGTTTGAAAGTGTTCCTTTGACCATTCAAGTAGGTGATGAAATCTTTATAGATAATGCTCAGCTCAATGTTGATGATATGATGGAAAAAATGTATGCCACTTCTTCGGCTTCAAAGTCTGCCTGTCCTAGTCCAGATGATTATATGAAAGCTTTTGATGGAGCTTCAAATATTTTTGTGGTCACTATTACAGGAACCTTATCAGGAAGCCATAATAGTGCACAAGTGGCTAAAAAACTCTATCTTGAAGAACATCCTAACGTGAATATCCATATTATTGATACTCTTTCTGCTGGCGGTGAAAATGATTTGATTATCAAAAATCTTAATCTTCTCATCGGTCAAGGGCTAAGTTATGAAGAGGTTGTAACAGAAATTACAGCCTATCAAGCAAAGACGAAGTTACTTTTCGTTCTTGCAAAAGTTGACAATCTAGTCAAAAATGGACGACTGAGCAAGTTGCTTGGAGCCGTTGTGGGATTACTGAACATTCGTATGGTAGGCGAAGCCAGTCAAGACGGCAAGTTGGAGTTGCTTCAAAAGGCGCGTGGTGCTAAAAAGTCACTAATCGCAGCTTTTGATGAACTCATCAAGGCAGGCTATGCCGGTGGACAAATCATTATTGCTCATCGAAATAATCTTAAGTTTTGCCAGCAATTTTCCAAAATGGTTCGTGAAAAATTCCCACAAGCTGTTATTGAAGTTATTCCAACTTCTGGCTTGTGCAGTTTTTACGCTGAAGAAAATGGTCTCCTCATGGGCTATGAGATTCAATAATATAACGAAACTGTAGTCAATCACTAAACTACAGTTTTTATATTACAAATAAAGCAAACCAAAAACAATTAACACACTAATCATGCTAAAAAGTGAGCCAATGAGATAGTATTCTGCAAAGGACTGACTTTCAGAAATTTTGTTATACCGTGCGATTGACTTAGCAGTAAAGACTAAGCCAACGGAAGCAAACTGCCCAAATATAAGAGACAAAGCCATAATAAAACGCTCTAAAATCCCAATCATCGCCCCTGCACCTGCTATAGTGTCTTGGTTATCTCCCTTTGACTGATACCTACTGAAGAAAAGCTTAAATAAAATATTAACAGGCTTGCCAACGATTGCTAAGAAAAGAAGGGTTTGAGCAACTGACGCTCCATTTTTCAGCCATTGTGGATTGATTTTGCTGGCCAATAAAGCATAAAATAGAAAAATGCAAATAAAATGAAGGACTTGGTCAATGATGAAAACTTGCTTTGTGAGTCTCTTTATTTCTATAAACGTATTGAGCCTGTATTTCAAGAAATCAATAACTACATGACTAATCCAAACAGCAGCAAAGTAAATAATATTTTTCGGGAAAAAGATACTCAAAATCAGCAACGGCAGAAAAACAATGGCTAAATGCAGCAATAAATAAGGTAACTTTCGACATTTTAAATCTGCCATTTTTTGACTTTGCCATTGGAAATCAGCTAAAACATGTGCCAATAAGGTTAACAACAAGATTGGATGTTGTACAAAATAGTCTGAAAATCCCCACAAATTAGACATGTTTCGCCTCCTTCTCTATCGCATTTAACATCAAGTTCATCGCAACTCGTTTATTTCTGAGATAAATTTTTAACCCACTCGCCTTGATACGTTTGTTGAAAGCACTCGGAGTGATACCAAGTAGTTTTGCCATTTCTTTATGCGAAAATGTTTCATCGTATATATTTTCAGCTAGTAATTGTTTGAGGACATCATATTGGATATCTGTCCACTTGGACTGAATAAAAGAGCATGCAGCTAAAATAGCATTGATTGTCTGACCGACTTCTTCGTCTGCCAAAGAAACCGAAATGTGATTGATGCCATAGTCATTCTTGTCATGAACATAGTTAATCGCTTCTCTCGCCAGCCAATACGCCGGACCGTCAGAACCAATGCTTTGTTCTTTGTTAATTTCTGTAATCATATCTCCAGCACCAATCCCAAATCGAATTTCATAAGGAGCAAATGACATAGAAAGTTGCTCCATGATTTGAAACATATCCGAATTTGGTAAAAACAAAGCTTGAAATTCATCGCCAGCTGTGACCGTAAAGGGAGAAATTAAATATTTCTGATATTGCTGATTCAACTCTTTCATCAATTGCAACAATTGCTGTTGTGCCTGCGCTCGATCTTGTATTTTTTTTGATTTAATAATGTCTCCAATAAGAGCAATGTACATCATCTTTTCACCTCTTTTTGTCTATTATAATGGAAATTTTTAAAAATTTCCATTATAAAGGACATTTTCTAAAATTTCCATTATAAAGGACATTTTCTAATCTACCATCTCTAAAAAATACAGCTAAGCACATGATTGAAACCATCATTTGATCTGATAATGACTATCCTTTTACTTTCCATACCTTACCCAGCACTTCTCCAATCTTGCCCTTGATAACTAAGTCAGCTTGACTATCTTGTATTATATTGTTTTTATTGATTACAACTAAGTGCCATCCTTGAAAATAATGAACCAAATTAGCAGCTGGATAAACAACTAGCGATGTTCCGCCAATGATAAGTAGGTCAGCTTGACTGATAGCCTGAATAGCTTGAGAAAAAACTTCCATATTTAACGGTTCCTCATAAAGAGTCACATCTGGCTTAACTACACAACCACAAGTCTCGCAATAAGGAATGATTCCAGGCAATTTCAAAAAATTCTCTAAGTCATAAAAATGATGACAATTGGTACAAAAATTTCGGTCCACACTACCATGAATTTTTAATACGTTCTTGCTTCCTGCCATCTCGTGTAAACTATCAATATTCTGTGTAACAATTGCTTTTAATTTCCCTAGCTTTTCTAGATAAACTAAATATTTATGGGCTACATTTGGCTTAGCATTAGGATAAATAAGATATTTCTTGTAAAACTCAAAAAACTGTTCTGGATAACGTTCAAACATCGTATGTGAAACTAATTGCTCTGCTGTAAAATGCTGGTTTAACTCAATATTGTAAATCCCATTAGAACTTCGAAAATCCGGAATACCAGATTCAGTTGAAACACCCGCACCACCAAAAAATACAATATTTTGGCTACTTTGAATGATCTGAGCCAGTTCTTCAATCTTATCCATATCGCCCTCCTAAAAGTTACCAATATTATTAAAGAAAAAATCGGCTAGCAGAACTAGCCGATTCATATTATAACTGAATTATTTTGACAAGTTATAGAAAGATTTCAAACCACGATATTCAGCTACTTCACCAAGTTGGTCTTCGATGCGAAGTAATTGGTTGTATTTAGCAATACGGTCAGTACGTGACAATGAACCAGTCTTAATTTGTCCAGCGTTAGTTGCAACTGCGATGTCAGCAATTGTTGAATCTTCAGTTTCACCTGAACGGTGTGATACAACGGCAGTGTAACCAGCTTCTTTTGCCATTTCGATAGCATCAAATGTTTCAGTAAGAGTACCGATTTGGTTAACTTTAATAAGGATTGAGTTAGCACATCCTTCGTTAATACCTCTTTCAAGATAAGAAGTGTTTGTTACGAAGAAGTCATCACCAACAAGTTGTACTTTCTTACCAAGGCGTTCAGTAAGTTTCTTCCAACCTTCCCAGTCATTTTCATCCATACCATCTTCGATAGTGATGATTGGGTATTTATCAACTAATTGTTCAAGGTATTCGATTTGTTCGTCAGCTGTACGAACTGCAGCTCCTTCACCTTCGAATTTAGTGTAATCATAAACTTTACGTTCTTTATCGTAGAATTCTGATGATGCACAGTCAAATCCAAGAAATACATCTTTACCAGGAACATAACCAGCAGCTTCGATAGCAGCAAGGATAGTTTCTACACCATCTTCAGTTCCATCAAAACGAGGAGCAAATCCACCTTCGTCACCAACAGCTGTTTCAAGACCACGAGATTTAAGGATTTTCTTAAGAGCATGGAAAATTTCAGCGCCCCAACGAAGAGCTTCTTTGAATGTAGGGGCACCAGCAGGAACAATCATAAATTCTTGGAAAGCGATTGGAGCATCTGAGTGAGAACCACCGTTGACGATGTTCATCATTGGAGTTGGAAGAACTTTAGTATTGAATCCACCAAGGTAGCTGTAAAGTGGGATTTCAAGGTAATCAGCAGCAGCACGTGCTACAGCAATAGATACACCAAGAATTGCGTTTGCACCCAATTTACCTTTATTTGGAGTACCGTCAAGTGCAATCATTGCACGGTCAATAGCTTGTTGATCGCGAACGTCATAACCAATAACTGCTTCAGCAATGATATTGTTTACGTTGTCAACAGCTTTTTGTGTACCAAGACCGCCGTAACGAGATTTGTCACCATCACGAAGTTCAACTGCTTCGTGTTCACCAGTAGAAGCTCCAGATGGAACCATACCACGTCCGAAAGCACCTGATTCAGTATAAACTTCTACTTCAAGTGTTGGGTTACCGCGTGAGTCTAGGACTTCGCGAGCGTAAACATCAGTAATAATTGACATTTTTTACTCTCCTTTGAGTTATTTTATTTACATTCCTATCATACCTTAAAAATCGGTTTTTTTCAAGGAAAAATCGTGTCTTTCTATGAAATTTACGATAATTTTCTGTGTAAGCGTTTTATATTTCCGAATATTTCTTGGATAAATTTCAAAAAAAGTATGTTATACTAACTTTATGACAGATATAAATAAAGCAATAATGGAGAAATCTCAAGGGGGATTAAAATTAAATCCCGATGAGCAAAGAAAATTTTTAGAAACATTTGAAGAACGGGTCATTGCAGAATGTAGTATTGATGAAGCTAACAGCGCTCCCATCCACGACCACTTTAAAGAAATTTTACAAAAGATTATCTTGGACTATCAGCCTGTAACTGTGAAAATATCACCTGAGGTTAATAGTCAATATCAAATTTTTTACTTAAAAATAGCAAAAGATTTGGGTTGCAAAGCAACAATCGTGTCTAGTAATTGGAAGAATTCTCCATTTGGCTTGGTCATTCATAGTGATCATCCAGTAGAAATAGCTGAAAAAGAAATTGCTAACCAATTTTCTGAATTTTTCCAAGCAGACTCATCTCAAAAAGTAGAAAAGAGACCTTCTTTTTGGGAAAAGTTGTTTCATTAAAGGGGCGATTGATGCCAAATTTAGAAAAACTAACCTTATTCTTTCAAGCAGAAAATCAAAGAGACTGGGAAACGTACCAAAGTTTTTTACATTCTGATATTACTTGGGAATTGCATGGGCAAGAAGTTTCAACCATCCATGGAATAGACGATTATCTTCTGAAGATTCAGCAAGCCTATCATCATAGCAACGTTCAATTTTCCTGCTTGCATACTTTTTCAACTAATGAAAATCGGATTGTCACCATTCTCCAAAATGATTTTGGTCAACTATCCTGTGATATTTTTGAGTTCGAAAATGGTTTAATTATCAGAGAATATGAATATTTGTTATGATATTTCCATGTCTGAGAACTACTATACCTTGTAATCTAAAACAAATATAATCGGAGGTTAAGAACTTTTTGTTCTAACCCCTTTTTTATAGCAACATTTCTTCGTCTATGTCAAATTCTGTTAGGATTTGCTTAATGCGGGCAAAATTCAAGCGAAAATGTTCTAACGTATGGGCGTCAGAGCCAACAGAATACTTTGTTCCGCCCAATTCTTTCACCAAAGACAGGGCATAAATATAAATATCTTCATGGTCATAGAGATACATTGACTTGCAATTCAGTTCAAAAGCTAAGCTGTAATCTATCATTTTTTGAAAGAGGGTACGAAGTTGAGCTTCAAAGTTTTTCAATTCTTCCACCGTCACATTAAACTTGCGAAAACCATAGTCGAAATGTGCCAAAACATGGGCTGGAATACTCTCAATAGCTTCTTCCATTTCTTTAAAATAAATTGGAATCACCTTCATTTTATCAGATTGCAAAGCAGGTTCTTCTAAGTAATCGAACTTCCCATTATGATGAACAGATAAAAGTTTCAAATCATAATCTTTATTCTCCAAAAAAGCTAAAATATCTTTCTTTCGTGGTCTGTAATAGCCAATCTCAATTCCTTTTTTGATTCGATTTCCATATTTCCGATTGAGAGCAGCTATTTTTCTAGAATAAGACTCATAATCAGGAATATCATCGTGAGGAGAGCCTGCATCATACGGATAGGGATTAGATAAATCCAAATGTTCAGTCGTCACGATTTCACCATCGTAATGTTCCAAATAATCTATGAAATCAGCATCTGAATCGTAAGAAAAGTAAGTATGAAGATGATTATCGCGCATAATGTTTTCCTCCTATCATCTCTATAACACTAAGGAATTATATAGCAGTTTATACTAACTATAATATATTGTATTCTTAAACAAGATTTTCCTAAATTTGATAATTATATTTTGTAGTTGTGTAAAAAATAAGTATATAATTTTCCTTATATTTGCTGTTTTTATCATAAGCAGCAACAACTGATTGTATTCATTAAAAATTAGATATAAATCACTTCTGTAGATATTAAATAATGGACTAATTTTTGATTGATTTCAATTGTTTACGAATCATTTGAAAAACAATCACTAAAAGCGGCGTTAGCAAGATAAGAACTAGCCCTAATCCAATAAAAGTCTGATCAAAGCCAAAACTGTCAATCAGCCAACCAACAATCGGAAAAATGATAATCATGCTTAAACTGAACATCATTGAAGCAACACTTAACATGGTCGCTCTGGCTGAACTTGGTAAATACTGTTGCAAATCATTGTAAAAAATCGGTTGGTACATGGCATACAGAGCATTTGCCGTCAAATAAACAAGTATATACATAAATGGTGTTCCCAAAAATGACAGTACATAAGCTGCTCCTGTTAAACTGACAACTACTGGAAAAATCCGAAAAGAATGCCATGTTTTCCCAATCTTACTGGCAAGAGAAACTGCCAAAATATTTAAGACGCTACCAATCAACATAACTGTTGAAATCTGCCATCCTGCCAAGTCTGGTAATTGTTTTTGATAGTAAAAGTAAAACATGCACATTATTGTTCCAACAAATTGAAAAATCATCATCCATGTAAAAAGACTGGGATTATTTTTCATCTCTTCTCTCACAATCAAGATAATTTTTTTCATCGTCAACACTTCGTCATTTTTCTTTTTCATTGTCGGTTCTTTTATCAACCAAATCAGAATTAAAACAATAATAGAAACCGCAATCATGATATAATAGGTAATATACAAATATCCATGTACAAATAACCCCGCTAGTACCGTTCCTAAAGAGATTGCTGCCTCAGAAACACCTGACATCAAACTTGATATTTTCAAATAACGGTCTTTTAAACCAGCTTCTACAGCAGAGTCATATAGCAGTGCAGAGCTCGTTCCTGAATCAAAGTTATAAGACAAAGCATTGATTATCATTGCCATTGCATATATCCAAAAATTCCCTTGCCCTGTCAACATTAAAATAGATGATAAAATGCTAGTCAAGCGGCTTACGTACAGATTGGTCTTATAAGAAAATCGATCTGCCAACATGCCTGACGGAATTTCAAAAATGATGCCTGTTGCATGAAAAATACTCTCTAACAGCCCAATTTGCAGTAAAGACATACCATTTTGACTGAGGAATAAAATCCAAAAACTCGTAATACCTAAAAATCCTAAGAATTCCACTCCTGCCATAAGAGGAATATTTCTTTTGTAACTTCTCCTAAACATACTTTTTCCTTTACTAAGAAGAAACCGAACTTTCCGTTCAGTTTTCTAACTTATTCATAATATTTCAATTTTAAAGAGGTTGGGACATAAGCTCCCAACCTCATGCATTTTATAGTTTGGCTTGCATGGTTGGATATCCTTATCCCTTGTTATACCGGTGATAACGGCTATCCTAGCCAACTTGTACAGAGGTGGAAGTAAAACAGTCCAGTGGACTGTTTTAGGTCAGCAACTAGAAACTAGGACTTGCTGAAAAATCAAATTCTTCGAATGATTGATTTCTATCCCACTCTCACATTTCCTAAGGTTCAATTCTGTGGAGCATACGTGGGAATGGAATGGCTTCACGGATGTGTTTCGTTCCTGCAACAAATGTCACCATACGTTCCAAACCAAGTCCAAATCCAGCATGAGGAACTGAACCATATTTACGAAGATCTAGATAGAAAGCATAGTCATCAGAGTTCAGACCATTTTCTTCAATCTTCGCTAATAATTTTTCATAGCTTTCTTCACGAGCTGATCCACCAATGATTTCTCCATAACCCTCTGGTGCTAAAAGGTCTGCACAAAGCACACGTTCTTCGTTACCAGGAACAGGTTTCATGTAGAAAGCCTTAAAGCTAGCAGGGTAGTTCACAACGAACGTTGGCACACCAAAATAGTTTGAAATCCAAGTTTCGTGAGGTGAGCCGAAATCATCACCTCGTTCGATATGCTCATACTCTGCATCTTCATCATTTTCGTGTTCTTGTAAGAGGTCAATTACTTCATCGTAAGAAATACGTTTGAAGGGTTCTGCTACGTATTTTTTAAGAAGTTCAATATCACGTTCCAACACTTCAAGCGCATGTGGTGCACGATCCAAAACTCCTTGAATCAAAGCCTTCACATAAGCCTCTTGAAGATTAAGCGACTCATCATGAGTAACAAATGGATATTCTGCATCCATCATCCAGAATTCTGTCAAATGACGACGTGTTTTAGATTTTTCAGCACGGAAAACAGGGCCAAAGTCAAATACACGACCAAGTGCCATAGCACCTGCTTCTAAGTAAAGTTGCCCAGATTGACTTAGAAAGGCAGGAGTTCCAAAATAATCTGTTTCAAAAAGCTCTGTGGAATCTTCTGCTGCATTTCCCGATAAAATCGGACTGTCAAATTTGATAAAGCCGTTGCGGTCAAAAAATTCATAAGAAGCATAGATAATTGCGTTGCGAATCTGCATAATTGCCATTTGCTTGCGTGAACGCAGCCATAAGTGACGATGATCCATCAAAAAGTCCGTTCCATGCTCTTTTGGTGTGATAGGATAATCAGTAGACTCTCCAACGATTTCAATATCCGTTACGTCTAATTCATATCCAAATTTTGAGCGCTCATCTTCTTTGACGATTCCTTTTACTAAAACAGCTGTTTCTTGGTTCAAGTGTTTGATGATATTAAATTTATTCAAACCCTCTTCTTCACCAAATTTTTCAAGGAAATTTGGCTTGAAAGCCACAGCTTGAAAAAAAGCTGTCCCGTCACGCAATTGCAAGAAGGCAATTTTCCCTTTTCCTGATTTGTTGGCAACCCAAGCGCCAATCGTCACTTCTTCTCCGACATGATTTTTAACATCCATAATTGAAGTATATTTTGTTAACACGTTTTTTCTCTTTTCTATTTTATTTTTTATGATAAACAGCCTCAATGTTGTTCCCGTCTGGGTCTATCACAAAAGCCGCATAGTATTTTTACGTTCGCCAGGTGCACCATTATCCTTTCCTCCAGCAACCAAAGCTGCTTGATAGAAAGCTTTAGAAACTTCTAAATTCTTTACCTTAAGGGTAAAATGATCGATCATTTTTTAACCCTTCATAAACGCCTTGATACGATGAACGGCCTCTTTCAAGGTATCCATATCCGTCGCATAGCTCAGGCGAACATTCTCTGGCGCACCAAAGCCAGCACCCGTTACAAGAGCGACACCTACTTCTTCTAGAATAGCTGTTGTAAACTCTGTCACATCTGAATAGCCTTTCAGCTCCATTGCTTTTTTAACATTTGGAAAGAGGTAAAACGCTCCTTGTGGTTTCACCACTTCAAAGCCAGGAACTTCTGCAAGCAAAGGATAAATGGTATTGAGACGTTCTTCAAAAGCCTGACGCATGATTTCAACAGTATCTTGAGGGCCCTTTAGAGCTTCAATCGCCGCATATTGGGAAGCAGCGGTTGGATTAGAAGTCGTTTGTCCAGCCACTTTACTCATCGCTGCAATGATTTTTGGTTCTCCAACAGCATAACCCAGCCTCCAACCAGTCATCGAATACGACTTAGATACACCATTGATAACAATTGTCTGCTTGCGAATAGCTTCAGATAAGCTTGAAATCGGTGTAAATTCATTCCCATTGTAAACCAAGCGGCCATAAATATCATCTGCCAAAATAAGAATATCATGCTCTACAGCCCAATTACCTATCGCTAATAACTCTTCAGCAGTATAAATCATTCCCGTTGGATTAGAAGGAGAATTGAGCACCAAAACTTTCGTTTTCTCTGTCCGAGCAGCCTCTAATTGCTCAACGGTCACTTTGAAATGATTTGCTTCTGTCGTTTGAACAAAAACTGGTACCCCTTCTGCCATCTTAATCTGGTCGCCATAACTAACCCAGCACGGTGCCGGAATAATCGCTTCATCACCTGGATTGATGACACTCATAAAAAAGGTATAAAGGGAGAACTTTGCACCCGTTGCAACGGTCACTTGATTTGGTTTAATCGTATAACCATAGTATTTTGCAAAATATGCTACAATTGCTTCCTTTAATTCAGGCAGACCACTGGTAACCGTATAAAAGCTAGCTCTACCGTCTTTTATTGCAGAGATAGCAGCATCTTGAATATTCTTCGGAGTTGGAAAATCTGGCTCTCCCAAAGTCAGCGAAAGGATATCACGACCTTGTGCTTTTAAAGCTTTTGCGCGCGCTGCTGCTGCTAAAGTTACACTTTCTTCCATATTTAAAACACGATTTGATAATATCATAGCCCCTCCTTGCTGAGCAATATTCCTGTTTCAAATCCAACATTATAATAAGTTGTTCCAGACTTGACTTCCCAGATTGGTTGCTCTTTTACATAGCCAAATGTCACTTTATCAATTTGTTTGGCACCACTCTCTTTAGCGATTTGTTTTGCTTTTTCTTGACTAATCCCTTTGGACAACTCATAAGTATAGATTTTATCACTATCTGCTTTTATCAAAACAGCAAGCTGCGTCTTTTTACGATTTTTCCCCAAAAGACTGTAATAACTTTTTTCACCGTTATAAATAGCAAAGCGATCCACTTTATCCAAATCTGCATATTGACGAGCAATTCTACTAGCCGTTACCTTAGCTGATTGGTAAGGATCCATAGATAGATTTAAAATGTAAAGGAAAGAAAAAGTGAGAACGGCCAAAACTATCACACTTCCGATAATATATTGCCAAATAATGAAATTTCTATCATTTTTTCTTCTATTTTTCACTCGTCCATTATACTATAAATAAGGACTTTTTTCTATCTTTTTCTAAAATTTGATTTTATTACTACTTATTGATAAAATACAGATATGGACAAACTAACAAAACTTTTTCAAGAAAATCGTCTTGATTTAAAAACAATGATTGTTTTAAATAAAGCTATTCGCACGATTCGACCTTTTGAAAATCAAGCGGCAAAGCAACACAAATTGACTCCAACTCAATTTTCAGTCTTAGAAACCCTTTATAGCAAAGGGAACTTACGCATTCAAGACTTAATTGATAAAATGCTTGCGACATCTGGAAATATGACCGTTGTCATCAAAAATATGATACGGGACGGTTGGATTTTTCGTACCTGTGACCCATCTGATCGACGTTCTTTTTTAGTCGGATTGACACCAGAAGGACGTAGTAAAATTGAAGCGGTTCTTCCAGAGCATATTCAAAATATCCAGCAAGGATTAAGGATTTTAACAGAGCAAGATAAAGAAGATTTGATTCGAATTTTAAAGAAATTTAAAAATTTGAGCTAATTTCTTGCTAACTAGTGATATTTGTTGTAACATAAAAAGGTACAAAAGAAAAGGAGAGTGACTTATATGTCTAAAAAAGTACTATTTATCGTCGGGTCTCTTCGCCAAGGCTCATTCAACCATCAGTTAGCTTCTCAGGCTGAAAACATTCTTGCTGGCAAAGCTGAAGTTTCTTATCTTGATTTCAAAGATGTTCCATTTTTCAACCAAGATATTGAAAGCCCAGCTCCTGCGGCTGTTGCCAAAGCTCGTGAAGAAATTCTCGCTGCTGATGCTATCTGGCTCTTCTCACCAACCTATAACTGGGCACTTCCAGGAGTTGTTAAAAATCTCTTAGATTGGCTATCACGTGCACTTGACCTTTCAAACCCATCAGGGCCTTCTGCTCTTAATGAAAAACTTGTAACAGTTTCCTCAGTAGCCAATGGAACTTCTCCAGATGAAGTTTTCAAACATTATCGCAGCCTTCTTCCATTTATTCGCATGAAAGTTGTTGAACCATTTACTGGTGTTGCTGTAAACCCAGAAGCCTGGGGAACTGGTCAACTGACAGTTTCCGAAGAAAAACAAGCTGAACTCGCAGCTCAAGCTGAAGCATTATTAGCTGCTATTAACTAAAATAAGCAAAAAATGGAATGACACTTTTACATCATTCCATTTTTATTTTACTCCTTAACAAAGACATAGGTATTTATCGTAGACAAATCCTCTCGGAAAGCAAAGCCTGCAAATTGCAATTGTTTGATTTCTTCTTTGCTTCTTACTTGGCTTTCAATTAAAGCTGTTAAAAATTGCCCTCGCGCCTTCTTAGAAATAGTTGAGTGAACTTTCAAACTTCCTTCTCTATCTTCTAAAAATTTAAACCGAAGCATCTTATCGCGCACAGATTTGGAAAACACCGTCTCGAACTCACTTGATAACAGAGACAAAATCATTTCCTCATCTGAAATAGCTGCATCATAATCATTGCGCCAATAATTTTTCAGGCTTTTGCCAGAAATAGTACATTTTACTAAAAACTCCAAGCGATAAGGTGAAATCAACGCCATAGCTGGTATAACACCATATAGACTAGAAGTGATGAACAAATGCTTGTCTACATACCTCAACTCTTGCTTCGTTAAATGACTTCTTCTGATGTTTCGATACATAAGACCATCAAATAAATGCAAAGCTGGGTAAGTCAAGGCTTGCCCATTTTTTAATTGTTGAAGATGAATATACTCTTCTTCTGCACGTTCCAGACTAATATGATAGAAATCTGCTAATTCTTCAATAGAATACTGTGATAGACTAGCTACAATTGTTTTTGTTTGCTCTGAAAGGAAACACTTGCCATGAGGTTTAAGGCTAAGATTCATTTCCTTTGCAGTTGGAATTAAAATTTTCATAATCTTATTGTATCAAAAGTTATTTTGCAGAACAAATGATTTTTCTCTTGACAACAGACAATCATTATCATATAATCTAGTTATTAAGACTAGATAAGAAAGAGGTGAATATTTTGGAAATCACAAAATTCCCAACTTGGGAAGAACTACCCGAGTTAGATCTTTATCTTGACCAGGTTCTCCTCTATGTGAATGGTGTCAACGAACAAGCATTTCATAGCACAGATAAGCCTTTAACGGCTGCTATGGTCAATAATTATGTGAAACACGCCCACATTCCAAAACCAATTAAGAAAAAATACAATCGTGTACAGATTGCTCGTCTGATTGTACTGACGACGTTAAAACCTGTCTTTCCAATACCAGATATTATCAAGACGATTCAACTTCTGGTAGACGGAAAAGATTCGGCCACTCTTTATAATGAATTCGTTAATTGCATGCAAGAAGAAAAAGCTGACACAGTCGCACCTGCTATTGAAGCAGCTTGCCAAACGGTGAAATTATTTCATCAAACAAAAAAATTAGCTCTAGCCTTAGAAGGAGGTAAAACAAATGAATCAAACGCTTAAACTCAGCAAACAACTCAGCTTCGGGGAAGAAATTGCCAATGCTGTCACTCACGCTGTTGGGGCTGTGGTTATGTTAGTACTGCTTCCTATCTCAGCCATTTACAGCTATGAAGAACATGGTATGCTTGCCGCTGTCGGAGTTTCAATTTTTGTCATCAGTTTATTTCTGATGTTTCTTTCTTCAACGATTTACCATTCAATGAGCTATGGTTCTACGCATAAGTATATTCTACGGATCATCGATCATTCAATGATTTACATTGCTATTGCGGGAAGTTATACGCCAGTCGTACTATCTCTTATAAACAATTGGTTGGGTTATCTTATTATCACAATTCAATGGGGAACGACCATTTTTGGTATTTTGTATAAAATATTTGCTAAAAAAGTTAATGAAAAATTCAGCTTAGCGCTTTATCTTATTATGGGCTGGTTAGTGATTCTGATTATTCCGCAAATCATTGGTCAAACGGGACCTATTTTCTGGGGATTGATGTTAGCTGGAGGACTCTGTTATACTGTTGGTGCAGGATTTTATGCTAAGAAAAAACCATATTTCCACATGATTTGGCACCTCTTTATCCTAGCTGCTTCTGCACTTCAATATCTTGCTATTGTCTATTTTATGTAAAATATTTTAAAAACAATCATTCTCTAAGTCGCTCTTCTTAGCAGAATGATTGTTTTTTTATCAAAAAAGCCAGGCTACTTTGAACAGTAACTTGGCTTTTTGCAATAGTTTATTTTGATTTAATATAATTGACACCGTCTGCTTTTGGTGCAACAGCTTTTCCGAAGAATGCTGCCAACACAACAACAGTCAATACATAAGGTGCAATTTGTAGGTACACAGCTGGTACATGTGATAGGAATGGTAATTGACTTCCGATAACGGCTAAACTTTGAGATAGCCCAAAGAATAGACTTGAAAGCATAGCGCCAATTGGATTCCATTTACCAAAAATCATAGCAGCCAGCGAGATGAACCCTGGTCCGATAATGGTTGTAGCAGCAAAATTTACGGAAATAGATTGTGCATAAATCGCTCCACCGACACCGCCAAGAAAACCTGAAATCATCACACCGTAATAACGCATGAGATAAACATTGATACCGAGGGTGTCTGCCGCTTGTGGGTGTTCACCTACGGAGCGCAAACGAAGCCCAAATTTCGTCTTAAACATAATGAACCATGCTAGGAAAGCAAATGCAACTGCAATATACCCCATTAGACTGGTGTGTTTAAAGAAGATATCTCCAATGACAGGAATATCTGATAATAGTGGAAAATTAAATTTACCAAATGATACTTGAATATTATCTGTTTGCCCTTTATTATAGAAAGCTTTTACCAAGAAAATCGCTAACGCAGGCGCCATCAAATTGAGCACTGTACCACTAACAACATGGTCCGCACGGAAATTGATAGTTGCTACAGCATGAATGAGTGAGAAAATTAGTCCCACAATACCACCGACTAAAAGTGCTAACCAAGGCGTTAAACTTCCAAAGGTATTCACAAAAGTAAGGTTAAAGACAACTCCTGAGAAAGCTCCCATAACCATAATACCTTCAAGTCCGACATTGACAATCCCAGCATGCTCTGAGAAGGCACCACCGATACTAGTAAAGATTAAAGGTGCTGCATAAATCAGCATAGAGGAAACTAACAGACTTAACATTGTTACAAAATTCATCTTATTTTCCTCCCTTTACTTTCGCTTGTTTTCTTGGTTTGATAAAGTGTTCAATGATGTAATGAATACTTACAAAGAAAATAATTGATGCTGTTACAATATTTACCAGTTCCGCTGGAATCGTTGCGGTGTTCATACCTGGAGCTCCGACTTGAAGCACGGCAAATAAGAATGCTGCAAAGAGAATACCAATTGGTGAATTATTTGCCAGCAAGCTAACGGCCATACCATTAAAGCCGACAGCTAGGGAACTTCCTTGTACATAGACATTTTGGAAAGTTCCAAGTCCTTCAACAACACCTCCGACACCGGCAAGGGCACCTGAGATAATCATTGAAAGAATAATCGTCCGTTTAGCAGACATCCCTGCATATTCACTCGCATTTGGATTTAGCCCGACAGAACGGATTTCAAATCCAAGCGTTGTTTTTTTCAGCATAAACCAGATAAGGACAACTGCAATGATCGCAAAGAAGATTCCGATATTCATCCGTGAATTATTGGTCAATGCCCGCAGCCATTCTGTTTGATAGGTTGCATTAGCTCCAACCTTAACACTTGAGTCAATACTTTGCATAACACTTTTTGGAAAACTATGAATCATTGCATTTCCAACGTAGAGAACGATGTAGTTCATCATAATCGTAACGATAACTTCACTTGTTCCCAAATAAGCACGAAGAATACCAGGAATAGCACCGATAATCCCACCAGCTACTGCTGCAATGACAACCGTAGCAAGAATCATAATTGGGCGAGGAAGATTAGGAAATGAAAGCGCAAACCAGCCACTCAAAATCCAACCTGCCAAAGCTTGCCCCGGCAAGCCGACATTAAAGAACCCAGCCCGACTTGCTACTGCAAACCCAAGAGCAATTAAAATAAGTGGACCCATTGCACGGAAAATTTCACCAATACTACGGATAGTACCAAAAGCAGCTTTGAACAGCTCTTCATAACCCCAGATAGCATCATAGCCAAAAATCCACATGATAATGGCACCAAGTAAAATTCCAAGAACAACGGAAATCAAAGGCACCGCAATTTGCTGCGTTTTCTTAGTCATTTGAATCTCCCTTCTTAATTTCACCACCAGCCATCAAGATACCCAACTCTTGTTTATTAGTTTCTGCTGGAGTTACAATACCTTGAATCTTACCATCATGAATAACAGCAATACGGTCTGAAACATTCAGGATTTCATCTAATTCAAAGCTGACCACAAGCACTGCTTTACCCTTGTCACGTTCTTCAATCAAACGTTTATGAATGTATTCAATCGCTCCAACGTCTAATCCACGAGTTGGCTGACTAACGATTAGAAGGTCAGGATTGCGGTCTATTTCACGAGCAATAATGGCTTTTTGTTGATTTCCTCCTGAAAGAGCAGATGCTGGAACACTTTCACTTGCAGCCCGAACATCAAATTCATCCATTAACTTTCGTGCATAAGAAGTGATATTATTGTAATTCAAAATTCCATTTTTGCTTAATGGCTCCTTGTAATAAGTTTGCAGAGCCATATTCTCAGACAACATCATATCTAAAACCAAGCCATCACGATGACGGTCTTCCGGCACATGACTAACTTGCATTTCGGTAATTTTCCGCGGAGATAAGCCAACGACTTCTTTCCCCTTAATGGTAATGCTACCTGATTTCACCTTCCGAAGACCTGTGATTGCTTGAACTAGCTCGCTTTGTCCATTGCCATCAATCCCGGCAATCCCAACAATTTCACCAGCTCGTACATCCAAAGATAAATTTTTAACAGCAGGCACGCCACGATTCTCATTCACAACCAAATCATTAATAGATAGAACAACTTCTTTTGGATTTGAAGCTTCTTTTTCCGTTGTAAAGGATACCGAACGTCCCACCATCATTTCAGCAAGATCTTTATTCGTTGCGCCACCAATCTCAACGGTTTGAATACTCTTACCGCGACGGATGACAGTTACACGATCAGAAACAGCACGAATTTCATCCAATTTGTGCGTAATCAAAATGATGGATTTTCCTTCCTTAACTAGATTTTTCATGATATGCTCTAGTTCTTCAATTTCTGAAGGAGTTAATACTGCGGTTGGTTCGTCAAAAATCAAGATATCTGCGCCACGATACAATGTTTTCAAGATTTCAACACGTTGTTGCGCACCAACTGAAATATCTTCGACTTTTGCTGTAGGATCTACAGCAAGACCATATTTTTCAGATAGTTCCTTGATATCTTTGATTGCTTTCCTAATGTCTAAAACACCATTTTTCGTCGTTTCACTCCCTAAAATAATGTTTTCAGCAACCGTAAAAGCTTCTACCAACATAAAATGTTGGTGAACCATTCCGATTCCTAAAGATGCTGATTTTGATGGAGAATCAATTGTTACTGACTTTCCATTCACAGTAATCTCACCACTTGTTGGCTCAAGCAAGCCAGCCAACATATTCATCAGAGTGGACTTGCCCGCTCCGTTTTCTCCTAAAAGTGCATGAATTTCACCGCGTCTTAGATTTAAGTTGATTTTATCATTTGCGACAAATTCACCGAAAATCTTGGTTATTTCATGCATTTCAATGACATTCTCATGTGCCATATGATTGATTCCTTTCAGAAATTATTTTATTTCAGTAAAACTCACTAAAAGATTAGCCAGCTTTACTGAGACAAAAGCTGGCTCAATCTCAAAAAAGCGACCCACGAAGGTCGCTTCTTGAGTGTCAGGTTATTCTTTATTCTGTAGGAACTTTAATACTTCCGTCAAGGATTTTTGCTTTTGCATCTTCAACAGCTTTTTTAGCATCATCTGATAAGTTCTTAGTTGTCAAATCTACTCCACCGTCTTTCAGACCGTAAGTTGTAGTTTTTCCTCCTGGGAATTTATCTTTTGCTGTTTTGTTAGCAATATCTTTTACAGTACCACCAACTTTTTTCAAGCTAGATGCCAAAACAAAGTTAGATTCTTTGCCGTCTTTAGATTTGTATTTACCTTCATCGTTTTGGTCGCGGTCAACACCGATAACCCAAACTTTGTCAGATTCATTTCTAGTTTCGTTGATAGATTTTGCTTCGTTGAATACACCAGCACCAGTACCACCGGCTACTTGATAAACAACGTCTGCACCAGCTGCATATTGAGCTGCTGCAATTGTCTTCCCTTTAGAAGCATCTCCAAAGCTTTCAGCGTATTTCACATCAATCTTAATAGAAGGATCAACAGATTTCACACCTGCTTCAAAACCTTTTTCAAAACGAGTTAATACAGCACCTTTGATACCACCAACAAAACCAATCATTTTTGTTTTAGTTGTTTTGGCTGCAGCCACACCAGCAAGGTAAGCAGCTTCGTTATCTGCAAAGAGTGCAGAAGCTACATTCTTTTGACCTTTAATTTCATCATCAATAATAACATAGTTAATATCAGAGTGATCCTTTGCAGCAGATTCTACTGCATTACGAAGAGCAAATCCAATACCAAATACTAATTTGTAATTGCTAGAAGCAGCTTGCTCAAGGTTTGTAGCGTATTCAGATTCGTTTGTAGATTGGAAGTAAGTAAAGCCATGGTCTTTTGTCAACCCATTTTCTTTACCCCAAGCTTGCAAACCTTCCCAAGCAGATTGGTTAAATGATTTATCATCTACACCACCTGTATCTGTAACAATTGCAGCTTTCAAATCCGTCTTTGCATCTTTATTATCTGATTTAGATGCACGGTTACCACATGCAGCAAGTCCAATTGCTGCGACAGCTACTAGACCAAGGCCTAGCCATTGTTTCTTGTTCATCTCTGAACCTCCTAAATAAGATGTGCAACAAGGTTGCAAAATTAACTTTGGTCAACTGACCGTTTTTACCAACTAATCCAAGTTAGTAAAAGAATACGGAAGTAATTCCTTGACCGTCATCACGACCGTCGATTTATCTTTGGCAACAAGTGTCACCTTTAAATCCTGAGAAAAAAATTCTGCCATTACTTGACGACAAGCTCCACACGGAGAAACGGGTTTTTGGGTTTCACCATAAACGATTAGTTCCTCAAACTCCGTAACGCCTTCTGAAATAGCTTTAAATATGGCTGTCCGCTCCCCGCAGTTCGTCAGACCAAAACTAGCATTTTCAATGTTTACGCCTGTAAAAATCTGACCATTTTTTGCTACTAGTACAGCACCAATTGGAAAATGAGAATAAGGAACGTAGGCCTTTTTACTTGTCTCAATAGCTAGATCAATCAACTCAGTAGTCGCCACTAGCTTTTTCTCCTTTCATAATGGCTACACCAGAAGAAGCTCCAATACGCGTTGCGCCTGCTTCAATAAATGCGACTGCATCTTCGTATGAGCGAGCGCCTCCTGAAGCTTTGACCCCCATATCCGGACCAACTGCTTTTCTCATCAACGCCACATCATGAACAGTAGCGCCTCCAGTTGAAAATCCAGTTGAGGTTTTCACAAAGTCTGCACCAGCTGCTTTAGCCAATTGACACGCTACAACTTTTTCTTCATCTGTCAATAAGCACGCTTCAATAATTACTTTTACAAGTGTATCACCACTTGCTTCTACTACTGCTGCAATATCTTCTTCTACTAAAACCAGATTTTGGGATTTCAAAGCACCAATGTTGATCACCATATCCACTTCGTCTGCACCATTCTTGATAGCATCTCTTGCTTCAAATGCTTTCACAGCAGGCGTATTTGCTCCCAGTGGGAATCCAATAACGGTACAAACTTTAACATCTGTATCTCGTAATCCTTCTGCGGCAAAGCTGACCCAAGTTGGGTTGACACAGACACTTGCAAAATCATATTCTCTTGCTTCTTCAATCAATTTTTCAATTTGCTCTTGTTGAGCATCTGGTTTCAAAAGCGTATGATCGATGTATTTATTTAACTTCATTTTCGGTTCTCCTGTAAGTTAAGCGATTACTTCAATAATCTCTTGAACTTTTTTCGGCTCATTACTTATTTTAACATTTTTTTTGAATTCTGTAACTAGTTCTTGTGAAATTTTTTCATTTGCATAAACTTTTGCGACAATTTCACCAATTTTGATTGATTCTCCGACTTTCTTTTCAAAAACAATTCCTGTTTCAAAGTCTAAGGCATCCGTTTTCACCGCTCGGCCTGCACCTAGCCGCATGGCAAATAAACCAAATTCCATAGCTGGCAATTCAGAAATATAACCCGCTTCATCTGCAGTCACTTCTACAACGTATTTTGCTGATGAAGGGCGGTACAAATCTTCTAAATCGCCACCTTGTGCAACAACCATAGCTTCAAATTTTTGCAGTGCCGATCCATCAAATAGATGTTCCCGCACTTCTTTTACAGTTTTTTCAACATTTGCTAAGCCAAGCATGATTTGGCCTAATTCACAAATAAATTCTGTTACATCTTCTCGTCCTTTTCCTTGCAGGATATCCAAAGCTTCAAGGATTTCCAAACGATTACCAATGCTGGTTCCTAAAGGTTGGCTCATGTCGGTGATAACAGCTGTTGTTCTACGCCCAACTGCCTTTCCTAAATCAACCATAGTACGAGCTAGAGCACGCGCATCATCCAAGTTCTTCATAAATGCACCTTCACCAACTGTCACATCTAGCAAAATACTATCTGCACCAGCTGCGATTTTCTTACTCATAACAGAACTTGCAATTAAAGGAATGGTATCAACTGTCGCCGTCACATCACGCAAAGCGTACAACAACTTGTCTGCCTTCACCAACTGATCAGACTGACCAATGACGGATAGTCCAATATCCTGTACTTGCTTAATAAATTCTTCTTGGCTACGCTCAATTTGAAATCCTTTAATGGATTCTAATTTATCAAGCGTTCCCCCTGTGTGACCGAGTCCACGACCACTCATTTTAGCAACGGGGATTCCAAAACTAGCTACCAAAGGCACCAGTACAAGCGTTACCTTGTCTCCTACGCCTCCGGTTGAATGCTTATCAACCTTAACTCCAGATATAGCTGACAAATCAATTTGCTGACCTGTCTCTACCATGGTCATGGTTAAATCAGATATTTCACGAGTGGTCATACCTTTAAAATATACTGCCATTGCAAAAGCTGACATTTGATAATCTGGCACAGTTCCGGCAACATAACCTTCAATTAACCACTTGATTTCATCACTAGTTAATTCTAAGCCATCCCGCTTTTTCTGAATCACATCAACTGCTCTCATATTTCCTTCCTACTTCTAAGGATATAATATCCCTTATCTTTTTTTAAAATTTCGCAATTTCCAAATACTTCTTCCATCTTAGCTTTTGCACTTGGCGCTCCCTGTTTTTTTTGAATAACAATCGTCAAGTCGCCTCCGTCTAGTAAGTGCGTATAACTTCCTGTAATCACCTCATGAACGACCTGTTTCCCTGCTCGAATCGGTGGATTGCTGATAATATGATGAAATCTCCCTTCTACATTTTGATAAAGATTAGATTGAAAAATCGTAGCTAGGACTTGATTGCGCTCAGCATTTTGACGCGCCAAATCAAGAGCGCGCTGATTTATATCAACAAGCGTTGCTTCGACTTCTTTAGCTTTGACCAAAGTAAGTCCTAATGTTCCATAGCCACAACCGACATCTAATACGCTTTCTTGCTTATGAAAATCAAGACACTTTAAAAGAGCTTGACTGCCATAATCAATCATTTTCTTACTAAAGACTCCTGCATCAGTCAAGAAAGTCACATTTTGCCCCAGAAGTTGAACCTTCAATTTGTGAATATCATGTTCTGCATCTGGATTTTCTGCGAAATACATTTTAGCCATAAAACTATTTTAACATAAAGACCTTTTATTTGTAAACCGTTTACAATTTGTTTAAAATTATGTTATACTATTTTTCAACTATAGGAGTGAATATGACGAACGAATTTATCCATTTTGAAAAGATTAGTCGAAAAACTTGGCAAAATCTGCATCGTAAAACAACCCCGCCTTTGACGCAAAAAGAATTGAATTCTATCAAAAGTTTCAATGATAAGATTAGCCTTCAAGATGTGACAGATGTTTATCTGCCCTTGACCAGCCTCATCCAAATTTATAAGCGCTCAAAAGAAGATTTAGCATTTTCAAAAGGGATTTTTTTACAAAAAGCGAGCAAGCGCCAACCATTTATCATCGGTGTATCTGGAAGTGTCGCTGTCGGAAAATCTACTACCAGTCGGCTCTTGCAAATCCTTTTATCTAGAACATTTTCAAATGCTACTGTTGAATTGGTGACGACGGACGGATTTCTTTATCCAAATGCTCACTTGCAGGAGCAAAATCTCCTCAAGCGCAAAGGCTTTCCAGAAAGTTATAACATGGAGCTGCTGCTTGATTTTCTTGACAATATCAAAAATGGACAAAACTACCAAATCCCTGTTTATTCACATGAAATTTATGATATTGTTCCTGATAAAAAACAGTCTGTTACAGCTGCAGATTTTGTCATTGTTGAAGGTATCAACGTTTTCCAAAATCCACAAAATGAACGCCTTTATATGACGGATTTCTTTGATTTTTCGATTTACGTGGATGCGGAAGTTGAAAATATCGAAACTTGGTATCTGGATCGCTTTAAAAAATTGCTCACTTTAGCAAAAGAAGATCCAAATAACTATTATCATCCTTTCACTTCTCAGCCAGAAAACAAAGTTATGGAATTTGCTCAAAATGTCTGGAAGTCGATTAACCTTGTGAATTTGCAAGATTATATCGAACCCACACGCAACAGAGCTGAAATTATTCTTCATAAAACAGAAAATCATGAGATTGATGAAATTTACTTAAAAAAATAAAAAGGCTTGTCAAATCTCAACTTTTCATATATAATTAGATAGTTAGTATATCATTGGAGGTGAAAACATTGGCAAATATTAAATCAGCTATCAAACGCGCTGAATTAAACGTTAAACAAAACGAAAAAAACTCAGCTCAAAAATCAGCTATGCGTTCTGCAATTAAAGCATTTGAAGCAAATCCTTCTGAAGAACTTTTCCGTGCTGCAAGCTCAGCTATTGATAAAGCAGAAACTAAAGGTTTGATTCACAAAAACAAAGCAAGCCGCGATAAAGCACGCCTTGCTAGCAAACTTGCAAAATAATCTGCATAACGTAAAAAGAGCTCAAAGGAGCTTTTTTTGTTGCTGAAAACAGAAAGGCTACATATGAAAATTATAATCATTGGTTATTCTGGTTCAGGAAAATCTACTTTAGCGACCAAATTAGCCCAGTATTACTCTATTTCCAAATTGCATTTAGACACGCTACAATTTGTACCCAATTGGGAAATGAGTGACCGCAGCTGGATGCAAGAGCAAGTCAAGACGTTCTTAAACGAGAATCTGTCTTGGGTGATAGACGGAAACTACAGCTCTTGCTGCTATGAAGAGAGAATGGAGCAAGCAGACCAAATTATTTTTTTAAATTTCTCGCGTTAGAATTGTCTTTTACGGGCTGCAAAGCGTTATTCCAAGAACAGAGGTAAGGTCAGAGACAGTATGGCACAAGGCTGCCCTGAAAAGTTTGACTGGGAATTTATCCGCTGGATCTTACATGACGGACGAACTGCTAACATTCGGAAACGATATGAGAAACTTCAAAAAATGTATCCCTACAAATTTATAGTTCTTCATAACCAAAAAGAACTAGATAACTTTTTAGAGCAATTTTCATAAAAAACAAGAGCTATATTCAATTTAGTTAAGAAGATAGCTCTTGTTTTTTTATTTTTTAATACTGTCAATATGTTCTAGCAAATATAACAGAAATTGAGGAATCGTCTCCAACATATCCTTTTCATAGACGCGTTCTGTTAACTGATGTAAATCTTTTCCCCAAGGTCCCAGATTGATGCCGGGGACATTGATGTCCTGAATTTTCTCAAAATCAATCGAATATAAATGTTCAGGAACAGTCATACTCTCGATAATTTTTTGATACTCTTCAACAGATTTTTCTAAAGCACAATAACTAATGTCACAGATTCCCATAAAGAATTCTTCAACTTTTAAACGACTAGCTCCTTGTTCAACCAAGTAATCCCTATAAAATGCAATGAGTTTTTCAATATCAACCACGCTATTTTTCAGATGCCGACAATTCATAGAAGGATAATAAGGCGGCGCAATAGCCAGCACAACAAATGCTTCCTTTTTATCATAGAAATCTAACACCTTTTGAACAGTTGCAATGGTTATTTCTTGATAGCTTGAACCCGCTTGAAATGCTTCATGAGCAGATTGGTTTGCCTTGTGCATAAATTCTTCAAATCCAGCCTTCTTTTGACATAACTGGATTAATTCTTCATAAGTCAATACATGAGGTTTTGTGACTTTTTTATCCTCTTTATAAGTTACCTGCAAAGCCTGATAACGCTCATAAAACTCATCAATGGCTTCTTGGCAGAGTTGTTGAATCGTCGTCATCAGCTCTTTTGGACTTTTATCTAAATAAAGAACACTAAAATAGCCTGCTGCTCTGAGAACGGTTGACACATCATAATTTTCCTTCAAATCACGCATGTAAGACCACGAAGGCAAAGGAGCCTGCTCTCCATAAATCGAATCCGACAAAAGGGGATTGAGATCAATTTTTTCCACTACTTTTGCTAGAAGCGAGACGGCATTGATACCTTTGAGAGGCTCTTTCATGTGGGAAAGAATACCCTGCGTAACCACGACAGGCATCATCTTTCCAACTGTTCCAACATGCAATACTTTTTCTTGAGCTGAAGGACTTTCAAATGGTTCTGAATCAATCGCCAAGATATAATTCAGATGAAATTTCTTTTTCAGATCAGCAAGCAAACCTACCGCAGCTCGCATTCCCTGAGAATAAGATTCCTCATCTCCAACTGATAAATAAAGAAGATTCACTTCTCCTTCTGTTTTGCTCGCATATTCTGCTACTACTCCCAATTGCAAAGCCAACGCTGCTTTCATATCACATGACCCGCGACCAAACTGCCATTCGTTAGCAGCTATATCTTCTAACACAGCTTGATCCAGTGAAGAACTTGCTAAAGCTTTTTTCAAAGCAACATTATCAAAAGCAATTTCTTTTAAATTGCCAAAGTCCTCGATATCAACTATATCATGGTGGTGAAACAAAATCACTGTATCTGCACAATGACCTTTTACCAAAGCCCAATTAACATTACGCTGGTAGATATCATCCGGAATTTGATATATGCCAAAATAATCTGAATGCTCCTGAAAATACAGCAGACTGCCAATATAGTGATTGAGAAAATTTTCTATATTTCTTTCTGAACTCGTATGCGTGAAACTCTCAATCGCCATGCTCTTGTCAAAAATATCTTGAATCCTATTTTTCATCAATGGCTCCTTCAACTTTTTATAAAAATAGCTCACTAGCCTTATTATATACCTCAACAATCATCGTTTCAATCTTTTTTTCATCCTTTGACTCTATAAAATTTACGCAAACGTTTGCGTTGTGGAGATTATTTTGCTAAAATAATAGCCAACAAGACAAGAAAGAGGTATCTCGTATGAAAAATCAAACATTAATGCAATATTTTGAATGGTATCTACCAAATGACGGGCAACATTGGAATCGTTTGGCAACAGACGCTCCACATCTAGCTTCTAAAGGCATTCGCAAGGTTTGGATGCCACCTGCTTTCAAAGCAACTAGTTCTAATGATGTCGGCTACGGCATTTATGACTTATTTGACTTGGGCGAATTTGACCAAAAAGGAACCGTTCGGACAAAGTATGGCTTTAAGAAAGACTATTTGAAGGCTATCTCAGCACTCAAAGAAAATGGGATTGAGCCCATTGCAGATATCGTTTTAAATCACAAGGCGGCAGCAGATTACAAAGAGAGATTTACTGTTATTGAAGTTGACCCAAATGATCGTACAGTCGCCCTCTCTGAACCTTTTGAAATAAAAGGCTGGACCAAGTTCACATTCCCTGGTCGCCATAAAAAATACAATGATTTTGAATGGCATTGGTACCACTTTACAGGGACGGATTATGACGCTAAGCGAAATAAATCAGGGATTTACCTCATTCAAGGGGACAACAAAGGTTGGGCTGATGATGACTTGGTGGACAATGAAAATGGAAATTTCGACTATCTTATGTACGCTGACCTTGATTTTAAGCACCCAGAAGTCATTCAAAACCTTTATGATTGGGCTGATTGGTTTATCGAAACGACCGGCATTCATGGCTTTAGATTGGACGCTATTAAGCATATTGACTCTTTCTTTATGGGAAATTTTATCCGCGACATTATGGCGAAGTATGGAGAAGATTTCTATGTCTTTGGAGAGTTTTGGAATGGTGATGAAACTGCAAATAACGATTATTTAGGAAGTATTGACTATCGTTTTGATCTCGTAGATGTCAAACTGCACCACAACTTATTTGATGCTAGCCGTGCTGGGGCGGACTATGATTTGCGAAATATTTTTGAACAAACGCTTGTCAAAAACCACCCTAAATCGGCTGTTACTTTTGTCGATAATCACGACACACAACGTGGACAAGCGCTAGAATCAACTGTTGAAGAATGGTTTAAACCTGCTGCTTATGCGCTTATTTTGCTTCGTGAAGCTGGGCTTCCTTGTGTGTTCTACGGAGATTACTATGGTATCAAGGGCGAGTTCGCTCAACAAAGTTTCCAAGAAGTCCTAGATAAACTGTTAGACATTCGGCTCAACTTAGCCTATGGTGAACAGACTGATTATTTTGATGACGAGCATTGTATCGCTTGGACTCGTTCAGGAAAAGACAACGGACAACCAATTGCTGTCATCATAAGTAACGACCAAGCAAATTCAAAACGCATGTATGTTGGTGAAAATTGGGCTGGTAAGGCGTTCAAAGATTACTTGGGAAATTGCTCAGAAAGCGTGACAATCAAAAAAGACGGCTGGGCAGATTTCCCAGTTGCAGAAAAGTCAGTTAGTGTCTGGTCTGTGCAATAACATAAGGAACACAGCAAGATTGAAACCAAAATTCGTTCTCTCTGTCGATTAGGGCGACAAAGCAAACCGAAAGTTGGGAGTCTTGTCCGCCGCCCAGCTGACGGTATAAACTAAAACTTAGGCAGTCAGTCAGCCCGGCTGACAGCATAAACTAAAACTCAGGCAACTCGTCCGCTCGGCTGACAGCATAAACTAAAAGTTAGACAACTCGTCCGCTCGGCTGACAGCATAAACCAAAAACCAGACAACTCATCCGCTCGGCTGACAGCATAAACTAAAACTCAGGCAGTCAGTCAGCCCGGCTGACGAAAGCAACGTTGACATCACAGCCTCAACCATTCAACTCTGCTTTTAAACAAGATAAAAACACGAACAGTTCAAGATAGCCAACAACTAATCCTGACTTTGTTCGTGTTTTTTATCATCTTCCGAAACAACCTTCCCCCTATGGATACAAGTTATTCCTGACTTATTTTTTCTTTCTATTGTCCGTTCTAATGGCAATCTTCACCTCAAAAATGGTTCCTTTCGGCTTATTATCTTTCACCGTAATAGTCCCTTTAAGGGCTTCTGTGATTTGCTTTGCAAGCGACAATCCTAAACCAAAACCACCTGTCTGCCGAGTCCGTGCTTTATCAACACGATAAAAACGATCAAAAATCTTTTTCTTATCTTCCGTACTAATCCCCGGACCATTATCTGCAACTTTCAAAAAAAGGGTCCGATCATTCGCTGAAATCGTCAACTCAATTACACCGTCTTCATCTGTATATTTCAAGGCATTATCAAACAGAATTGTCATCAATTGCTTCAGCAAGGTCTTGTCTGTTTTAATCATGCGGTGAATCCTATTGTCAAATCGGAAAGTTTTCCCATTTTCTGCGGCAACCATCTCATAGTTGGTAAAGGTCGTATTAAAGAAATTTGGCTCGACATCGCCAATTTCTGGTTTAATCCCGTCATCGCGTCGTGCTAGATTGAGTAGATTTGTCGTCAACATTTTCATGTTTCGCACTTCATCCAAACTAGAAGCAATACTTTCGCTTGATTCCATAATGGTGGCTTCTGGTTTTCTAAACAAGGTTTCCAAGCGATTTTGCAAAACTGCTAGAGGCGTCCGCAACTCGTGACTAGCATTTTCAACAAAGTTCTTTTGCTTTTGAATACTCTCCAACAAAGGTTTTACGCTAACCCGAGCCAGATAGACACTTGCAATCAAAGAAATTCCCCAGAAACTAATCATCACAACTACAATCAGCTGCTCATGATTTTGACTGGTTTGTTCCAATTGGCTGATATTGATAAAGACAGCTGCGTATTTAACGTTCGTTTCCAAATTAGGCAATTTCACCTTAAATAAAATCGTCCGATAGGTTTCTTCACGCCCATAATTGCTTTTTACTTGAACTTGCCGAATGCGATCCAATTGCTTGCTATTAAAGGAAAGTTTGTTAAGTCCCAGAAAATTATTGCTAGTAATAATCGGCTTGTAATCCTTATCAAATAAGATAACTTCCGTATTGGCACTGACATTTGGTTTATCAGTAAGCTCTTTGTCACCCGTATCGGCTTTAGGCTCTCCGTTGTCTGACTTCTGTTCCAGCCCCACTCTCCGAGCGAGCGCCAAATTGATGACAGAAGCGGAATCCTGACTGAGACTTTTCAAGTTATTATCGACCGTTGTATAAAGGCTTGAGCGCATCACCTGAATGATAATCAAAGTCATGGCTGAGAAAATGAGAGTAAAAATACCAAAATTGCGAATGAAATAAGAAAAATCATCCGCATACCATGTTTTTTTTAGTTTATTCAGCATCTTTTAAAATATATCCGACGCTGCGAAGCGTTTGAAGATTGTTCGCAAAGGTCGTCCCTTTCAATTTTTTCCGGATTTTTGAAACATAGACTTCTACGACTGAAATCGTTGTATCACTATCAAATCCCCACAAGCGATCGAAAATCTGTGTCTTAGGCAAAATGACATTTTGATTTTGCAAGAAATACACCAGCAAGTCAAATTCTTTTCCGAGCAATTCTACTTCATTTCCGTCTACAAGTGTTGTGTTAGTTGATAAATTAACAGTGACATCGCCATAAGAAAGGGTGTTTTCATTAAACTTACCAGAACGCTTCAACAGAGCTTGAATCCGCATTTTTAGCTCTTCTAGATAAAATGGCTTGGTCAAATAATCATCAGCACCCAGCTCAAAACCATGTCCTTTGTCATTCAAACTTTCTTTGGCTGTCATGATTAGCACAGGAGTTGTGACACCTTTTTCACGCAATTCTTTCAACACTTGGAAGCCGTCTTTTTCTGGCAACATCAAATCAAGCAATATAAGGTCGTACACGCCACTCTCAGCCTCGTACAATCCTTCCTCACCGTCAAAAACTTGCATGACATCTGCAAAATCATCCAAAAAGTCAAATACTGAATTAGATAGACCGAGGTCGTCTTCCACTAATAGAATCTTAATCATACGCTTTTCCTTCTAAAATATAAGTCTGGAACAAAAGTTCCTAGTTTCAAAATTCGTTATGCACTAAACTAACGATGCAGTAGCAGATTGCTCAAAACAGCACTTTGAGGCTTGAGGGGATAAGATCACGAGCTAAACATTTTGAATGTTTAGTTCTGCCCACTCCTTTAATCGTGAACCAAGTACAAGTAAAGACTTCTTCTCACTTCACCTTTTTGAAAATCAATCTACTAACGTTTTGATTCTATTATATCATGACTTCCTCTGAAATATTAAGAATTTGTTGCATTTGAATCATTATTTTCTGTCGTACTACTATTCTTATCTGATTTAGTCGAACCGTCAGCATTTGATGGAGCTTTTTTCTTTGAGTTATTACTGTTTCCTGAGCCATTTTGGCTATTACTATTGTCACTTTGGTTGCCATTTTGTTGGGGTGGCATTCCATTTGGACCACCTTGGTTATTTCCGTTTTGTTGTCCACCTGGAGGCATTCCTGGACCACCTTGATTTTGGTTTTCCTGTTGCTGGTTATTCTGTGCCTGAGTTGTTGTGCTTGTCTGTACTTTTGCCTGCTGATTGAGTGCATTTGTTGCTAAAGAGCCAATGCCTAGCCCACTGAGAAGACCAACAGCGAGTGATCCGCTCGCTACAACAGTCATCCACCATTTGGTACTTTTTTCAACCATGATCATCTTCTCTTTCTTACTTGTGTTCTCTTGTTTCATTTTTGTCAAATTCCTTCTTTCTATTTTTAAGCGATCAGAGATTGCATTCCAAAGAGTATTGCCACAATAACTCCTTTGATGCCAAAATTTATCAGACAAACAAATTTAACTTTGAGTTTTTCATCTCATCACGTCCTTTCTTTTGAATGGAACTATCATATCTACTTTTTCTTAAAAGTGACTGAATTTTTTCTTAAAAGAAACTAAAAATAAAGAGAGAAAATAGTAAAATGATACACAAAATATAAAAAGAAAAAACTAAATCAGAATATTCCAATCTAGTTTAGAAGATTATCTCATAAAATTTGTCCTAGAAAAGGCAAAGAGCATAGTCTCTTTTCTCAAAAGAGTGACCTAATTTCCATTTTATCTTCAAGTAATGCTGCTATTCTTTCGGTTTTTCCATATACAATGAATGTCCCCTGCCAGTAAAATTACGTTAAATTAAGTTAAAATAAAAAACAGAAATCGCATGAAATCAAGGTTTTATCACTTGCTTTAGAATATAAAAAAACAATTTTTTGAACAGATTTTGAACAAACTTTGTAAACTATCAATTCTCAACATGAGTAAGATTGCTTTTGCACTGAATCAAAAACTCACCATTAACATTGGTTAATATCAGCTTTTAGATGTCATATAAAGAAACTCTATGAATAACACTTCAAGGAGTTTTTTTATGTCAAATTGACAGATGAAGACATTAGGTGTATAATATACTTATGATATAAAAGGAGGTGCAAAAATGGCTCTCACAAAAAATAAGTCAAGATTAAATTTGAATATTGATTCTGACCTAAAAGAAAATGTAGGAAAAATTTTATCAGAAATGGGACTAGACTACACAACGGCTATCAATATCTATTTCAGAAAAATTTTAACCGAGCAAAAAATACCTTTTGAAATTAGTATTCGTAAAAATTTGACTGTTGATGAAATTTTTGGGAAAAATTGGAGAGACGGCTTAGATGAAATTGAGGACGATTGGGAATGACCTACCAAGTTGAATTAACTCCAGATGCTCAAAATGATTTAGCTAAATTAGATAACAGTCAAATCATTCATGTTAGAAAATCTTTACTCAAACTAGAACAAAATGGTCCTAAAGTCGGTGAAGCTCTCCATGGTAAGTTAGCAGGCTATCGCAAATTAAAACATAGAAAATTAGGTTTAAGAGTTATCTTTAGAGAAACAAGCAACGGAATTGAGATTATAGAGGTCATTGCGATTGGCAAACGGAGTGATTCTGAAATCTATAAGATTGCTGAAAAAAGAATTCTGCCTTAATTTATTTTTATTATACTATAAAAGCTCTAGTATTTTTAGATACCAGAGCTTTTATATTGACTTTTTCCCTCATGTGAAATAATTCTAAGTCAGTTTCATTTTACATACTATATCAATCTTGATTTAATACCTACCCCATTACGTCTAATATCTTCAAGGTTTCTATTGATTTTTGAAGATTCATTTCGAGCATTTTGCATGTCTTGCCGTAAGCGATTCGCAGATTCGCGAACCTCTGCCATTACTTGATCATAATTTTGATGCAATTGTTTCTCTAATTGTTTTTGTTGTTGTAACATTTGTTGTTGATGTTGTTCTGTACGCCATAGATTAGCTACTTCTTGAAAATTCATTGCACGGTAATCTTTCAAAAGAACAATCATTCCCGCAAAGTCTTCTAATTTGCAAAAATTATCAGGAATAAGAGAAATGAAATATGAGAAGGTTGGATCATTTTCTAAATCTTGTTTTTCTTGATTATACGATTGATACTGCGTTGTATTTGTTGCTTCAAGAGTTGCTTCTTCTGACACTTTCTCAGCTTGTTTACGTGTTAAACCATAATTAATTGTAATTTTTGGGAAAAAAAGAGATCTTTTTTCATGTTTAGTGATTTCACTTATCTTTTCATTCATCTTTTCAGTTAGAAACATGAATATTTTCGCAGTAACCTGCCCTATTACATATCCTATTGGGAGCTGTAGTATAGTAATAAAGAAATTGCTCTCTGAACTGGCAAAAAATGCTACAGCAAAAACAATTCCAATTATATTGGCTATTCTGTTCTTTTTTCTTTTAGTTGCTTGCTGTAGTCTCAGTTGACGGTTTGCTTTAATTGTATTTTGCATTTTATTGTTAAGAGTTACAATTTTATCCCCTTGTACATAAAGCAAAGTCAAAATATCAAGCAATTCTTCTCTATTAAAATCACTAATGGCTAACTTTTCTTCTGTCATATTTCCTTATCCTCTTCTTCCACGTTTTCTACGTACACCAAAACTAAGACTTGCTAAGATTCCCATACCTATCAATGCCAGCCATGAACTTTTTTCTCCAGTTTGTGGGAGTTGTTTGTCAGCTCGGCTATAAATATAGCTTGAGTGAATGGTTGGGCGAATCTTTTTGCTTGTGGTCATTGGTTTGGCAGCTTGACGCATTGAAAGAGCTTGTGCTTTTTCTTCTGCTGCTTTCTTAGAAGCAACCCACTCCTCATACGCCTTCTTCACCGCCTCATACTGGCTATTTGCATCCCGTTGGTCTTTCAACAATTCTGCTAATTTGCTACGCTCTACATTCACCTTCGCAACGGCTTCCTTATGCTTCGCACTTGCTTCCAATTGTTTTGATACCGCTTCACCAAGCAACTTATCAGCGTTCTTATACATGGCAAGCAAGTTTTGTTGGTCTTTCAACTTGCCTTCCAATTTCGCACGTTCCGCCACCAATTTGGCTTCCACGGCTTTAGCATCTGCCACCGCTTGTTCAGCAGCTACCAATTTGGCATCTTCATTTGCTTTGCTTGCTTTCAACACAGCCAAGTTGTTTTCAGCTGCCGTCAAGGCTTGTTCTGCGGTACGAAGTGCCGCTTGTTTTTCTTTGATAGATGCTTTGAGGTTGGCAACCGCTTTGTCTGCCGCATCTTTACGAGCTTGTGCATCCTTGCGAGTGGTCGTTGCTTTTTCAAGGGCTTCACTAGCCGCTGGTGTAGCGTCTTTCACCCCAGTGAGTGTTGCCAATTTGGCTTTGGTAGCGTTGAGCATCTGTTGCGCTTCCATTGCTTTGGTTTCTGCTTCACGGAGAACAGTCGCAGCCTTTTGAGCCGCTTCTTCTTTGGCAACCAAGACCGCTTGCGCTTTTTGCAATGCAGCTTGTTTTTCTTGAATCGATGCGTTGAGGTTGGCAACGGCTTTGTCTGCACTCGCTTTGCGTGTTTCTGCGCTAGTACGCGTTGCAACTGCTGCACGGTGTGCCATTTCAGCGCTAGGTGTTTGGAGCGCTTGGTTGCGTACAGTAGCCAATTCGCTTTGTGTCGTGCTCAGTGCTTGATGAGCTGCATCAAAAGCAGCTTGTTTAGCGGTCAGAACCCCATTGGCTTCATTGAAGGCTGTGAGTGCTGCTTGAAAATCACTTTCGGCTTGAGCCAAGTCTTTTTCCAATTGAGTGGTATCATATGGGTCTGGTAGGGCTTGACCGGCATATTTATCACTAAATCCCACATAGTGCATGCGACCAAGTCCATTTGGTGTCACACTGGATGCAACACCGATGACGTCGTCGTAGTCACCAAAACGAAGCATGTTTTTAGTATGACCATAATCACTATGATAGTCATTCACTAACATTTGCATAATTGAGCTAAGAATGTAACGATACATTTCAGTCATGGTTGTGGTACGAGAAGACATAGAACTGATGTTTTCACTACCCCATGTTAGTTTTGATGAAGCTGTTTCACCAGCTTTTAAGGCGTCATGGCTGTGACCAGATGACCATGGTTTGTTTTCTTTCGCGTAAGCTTCGGCAACCTTTTGCACATAATCAATGGCATCTTCTGTTGTGTAAGTTTTAGCTTTTTCACCCCAGAATTGACGGCGAAGATTCGTTACGATATGTGCATAATATTGTGTCAAAGCTTTTGCTTGCTCACGAGTTAGGTGTGCTGGGTCAACAGTTGATGGATCAATTGGTACATTTCCATCGTATTGTGGGTCACTATAGCGTGGATCTGGATCTTCCATCCATCGACCAAATGTCGCTTCAAGAACCTCTTTATCAGATTCGTTTTGATCAGAATCCAAATACTTCTTATACGCATCAATCACATATTGTGGCACCGTGATTTTAGACAACTTCTTCTTATCATTCAATTCTTTCCGCAAAGCATCACGTTTGGCTTCGGCTGCTTCTTTGGCTGCTTTCTTGTCTTCGGCATTTTTCTTGGCTTCCGCAAGGGCATTTTCGGCATCGGTTTTGGCTGCCGTTTGTTCCGTTTCTTTTGCCGTTAAGTCTTTGATTTTGGCATCCCGATCGGCGTCTGCTTTCTTGGCTTCGTCCAATTTTTGAGCGGCTTCCACTTCTTTGGTTTTGGCGTCAGAAAGAGCCTTCTCAGCGTCTTTTTGTTCATCCAAGACCTTTTGGGCACCAGTCCCGTCAAGGGCTGCCTGAGCCGTTTCTACGTCCTTTTTAGCAGTGCTGACATACGCTTTAGCAGCACTATCAGCGGCCTTTTTCGCAGTCGCATCGGTTGCGGTGTCGGTTGCCGTTTTGCTTTGAGTGGTTGCTTGGTCTTTCAAGTCCTTGATTTGGGCATGACGGTCGGCATCTGCCTTTTTAGCTTCTGCCAATTTTTGAGTCGCATCGTTTTCTGCCTTCTTGGCATCTTCTAAGCCTTTGTTGGCTGCTTTTTGTTCATCCAACGCTTTTTGTTCGCCTGTGCCGTCAAGCGCTGCCTTGGCGGTATCAACCCCTTTTTTAGCCGTATCAACAGCTTTTTGTCCAGCTTCTACCCCTTTTTCGGCTTGTTCTACCGCTTGTTTTTGAGTAGTCGCCGCGTCAGTCGCTTTTTGTGTGGCGTTAGCTGCGGTATCACTCGCTTTTTGATTTTGTGCAATCTCTTTTTGCGTATCGGTTACGCCTTTTTCTGCTTGGGCAATTGCATCTGGTGTAGCGGCAGCCTTATTCTTCTCCGCTTCGGCTACCTTGGCATTGGCATCTTCTACCGCCTTTTGGCTGTTCGCTTCAATTTGAGCACTTTCAGCTACTTTCCCAGCTTGGTCGGTCACCGCTTGGTCGGCTTGTTGCTTAATCCCATGCGCTTCCTCAACCGTCTTCTCTGTTGGGGTGGTGGTGACCACAGCGCTATCCTTCGTCAATAGAACACCGTCTAAGACTTTAATATTATGTGCCTTGGGTGCTGTTACATCTGAAGAGATCTCCGTTGACGATTTGACCACTTCGTCCGCTTGTACAGTTGCCCCATTAGCTACACCAAACGCAGCTAGTGCTATAGCCCCTGTTGCTGTACCTTTAATAACCTTGTTTCCCATAGTTCCTCCTGTTTTTTAACTTTTAGGAAGGCTTGACTACAAAGTCAAGCCTTGTTATATGTAGTATAACAAGCGTTTTTGTCAAGTATTTAGCATGATTTTTGAAAAATTTTTGAGAAAAACGTTCCCCTATCCAACCTTAAAAAGTTGTCACAGATTGATTATAGCACCCAAAACCAATCTTGTAAAGTTATTAATCAACCTTTTGAGAAGTTATCTTTCTCCCTAAAAATCGGTATCATGGAGAAAAAGAGGTACGATATGAAAGAATTATTACGAGATTACATTGGGAAAAGAATCCGCCTTTTAAGATTAGAAAGAGGAATGACCCAAGAACAACTGGAAGAACGAGCGGATTTAGGCACAAATTACGTTTATAAACTAGAGCATCTTGCCCCAAATGTCAAAATCAACACTCTTGAAAGGGTGATGCAAGCCCTAGAAGTTGATATTGAAACCTTTTTTGATATGGCAGTAACAGACAAGGAGAAAGAAGATGATTTAACCCAATTAGTCCAACATCTGAAATCACTCCCACAAGAAAAACAAAAGAAAGTGATTGATGCCATTACCGTATTATTAGAGAGTTGAGTTTTGAATAATAAAGAAACCGTCATTTCTAGAGAGAGTCACATGTGTAAATATACTAGTTTGTATAATGTTACAATCATTATACAAAGAGTATATAGAGTATGACATAACAATCCTATATATAAGTGTCTCTTTGAGAAATAATATCAATAAAATCACAACAGACAAGGAGATTGAATGACCAGACAGACTAATGCACAAATTTCTAATTTTATGGATGAATATTTCCGATTTGAGATTAAAAATGATAGTTGTAATCTAGATTATGATCAACCCGAGATGACCTTTTCTGAGCTAGAAGTTATAATTCAATCCAATTATAAATATTGGGAGCGAAAAAATAAAGATAATGATATGGCTACTCCTATTTTTGAGAAATGGACTAATTGGAAGACGAAGTTTGAACAATTAAAAGATTTTCTCAAGAATAAGGAAGAATTTGACAATCAAGACGTAAATAATTTTATGTATAATTATTTTAGTTCTTATTATTCAAGCGAAGTTTCAACAGAAATTAGAACTTATCGAATAGATATTGATAGTCCAATCAATAAAGATAAAGACATAGCAAGTATAAGATTGTTTATAGATTTTTACTTAAACAGCTGGGCTACAGATTACTTGCTAGATGCAATAAGAAATTATATTCAGATTGAAAAGAACAAAAATAATATTGGATATTATCTTTCGTCTACAGAATCAGAAAGAAATTTACCAGCTTTGTTTGTACTCAATAGAGAGATGCCTAAACTCAAAATTTCTGTTAAGGAGATTCAGAATAAACTTGTCCAACCTGTTTCGGAATCTGTAGATAATCTCGCTAAAGAAACAGAAGAGCATTTCAAGCAAACAGCTAACTTGGTTGAGAAAAATGATGAAAAAATTAGAGAGATTTTCATTGAACATTCTCGTGAAGTAGATGAATTTAAAAATAATCTTGAACAATGGAGAGATAAAAAAGAAACAGCTATAAAGATTTTAGAAGATACCTACGAGAAAAAATTACAACTTGAAGCGCCTGAAAAGTTATGGAAAGAACGTTCAAAGAATTATAAAATTAAAACTTGGTGGTGGATGGGTGGTCTTGGGGTTTTTATTGTCGCGTTGATATGCTCTGCAGGGAGTTTAGTGGTTAACATACATGATTATTTACAGGGGACGATAAAAAATATTCCATTCATTTCGCAATCATTTATTTATGTTGCACTAGTTTCTTTTTTGATATATCTCGTTCGGGTTGTTATTAAGATTATTATTTCAAGTCAGCATATGGCTATGGAATATGAGCAAAAAGAAGCATTAACAAGATTTTATCAAGCGCTAGTTTATGATGGTAAAGAGGTAGATAAAGAAGAACGCCTGATAATTTTTAATGCTTTATTTAGCAAAACAGAAACTGGTCTTGTAAAAACTGATAACTCTAGTGAATCCGAAGCACTAATAGCTCTACTTTCTAAAAGCATAAAATAAGTTGAAAATAAAAAAAGACAGCTATTTTA